>NZ_JBBWCB010000012.1:0-70297 GCF_039888995.1 Pseudomonas rossensis
GTGGGCAAATTTGCCCACCGCGTTGTCTATCTCTCTGCCATCGCTTTTCCACTGGCCATTGTTGGTCGTTAGGGAGAATTTCGTTCTCATGATTCGCCGTTCGTTGCCCGCTGTATTCGCTCTGATGTTCGCAGCCCCTTTGCTGGCAGCCCCTGCCGGCCAACAGACGCTGTTCAACTTTGTGCGCCCCGCCGATGTGGTCCAGGTGGCGACCCAGGACGCCAGCCTGCCGCAATCCAACGCCGAGCAAACGGCCGAAGGCGAAGTGCTGCGTCGGGTGACGTTCAACCCGGTGGCACAACCGACCTTGCGTCTGACCCCGCAGACGGGCGCCTGGGACTGGTCCCAGTCGGGCTTCATGAGTTTGCGGATTCAGAGCGCAATGAACTGGGCTGTGACCCTGTACGTGAAAATCCAGAGCAATGATGGCAAGACGCTGGTCAGCCGCGTCGACTTGCCGGCCGGCCCTGCGCAAACCTTATTGGTGCCGCTGCAGCCCTTTACGCCATTGAGCCTTGGCCTGAAAGCCGGCCCGCCGATGCCGATCACTTTTGAGGGGCAGCGCGTATTGCTGGCCAGCAGCGCCGGTGAGCTGGAGCGCAGCCAGGTAGTGTCGGTGACCTTGTCGATGGATCAGCCGAAAGTCGCCCAGAGCATCCTGCTGGAACGCTTTGGCGTGCAGGACAGCGATGCGGTTACCCAAGCGGCTTTTGGCGGCCTTGTAGACGCTTACGGCCAGTCGACCCGGGCCAAATGGCCAGAGAAAGTCAGCAGCGACGAGCAGCTGAAAAGCGTCGCAGCCAAGGAACATCAGCAACTGAAAACCTGGCTGGCCGAGCGCGAGAAGTCGTCACTGGACAAGTTCGGTGGCTGGAACAAAGGCCCGGCATTCAAGGCCAGCGGCTTTTTCCGCACCGAAAAACGCGACGGTCGCTGGTACCTGGTGACGCCGGAAGGGCATCCGTTCTATTCGCTAGGGGTCAACACCGTCACCCCGGACGTCGACCAGACCTACGTCGCCGGCCGCGAGTGGATGTTTGAATCGCTGCCCAAACCCGACGAACCGCTGGCCAGCCATTATGGCGAAGGCGATAGCCGTGGTGGCAACGGCGCCGATCAGGGTCGAGGCTACAATGCCGGTCGCTGGTACGACTTCTATGGCGCCAACTTGCAGCGTCTGTATGGTCCGCCGTGTGTGGTGACCAGCGACACCAAGGCCGGTGTCGCCGAAGCGGCCAAGGCTGACGCGGTTGCGGCAACGGTGGAGAAGGCTGCTGAGCAACCTGTCGTTCCTTCGACGGCCGAATCCGGTGTCGCCGAAGCCGCCAAGACCGGCGCCGTTGAAGCGACCGCCGCGAAAGCAGCTGAGCAAACACCTGCCGAACCCTGCAAAGCGGTGGTTGATGAACAGCGCTGGGCCAGCCACACCCTTGATCGCCTGCAAGCCTGGGGCTTCAACACTATCGGCAACTGGAGTGCCTCCGCGCTGGCCAACGCTGATCGCGTGCCGTACACCTTGCCGCTGTCGATCGTCGGCGATTACGCCAGCATCAGCACCGGCAACGACTGGTGGGGCGGCATGCCCGATCCGTTCGACCCACGATTCGCCATGGCCACCGAACGTGCCGTGGCCATCGCCGCGCGCGACCATCGCGACGATCCATGGCTGATCGGCTACTTTGCCGACAACGAATTGGCCTGGGCCGGTCCCGGCGACGACCCGAAAGCCCGTTACGCCTTGGCCTACGGCACCTTGAAAATGACCACCGACGTGCCGGCCAAGCGCGCATTCCTCAAGCAATTGCGGGACAAGTACCGCAATCAGGCGGGCCTTTCCAAAGCCTGGGGTATTGATTTGCCGGCCTGGGAATTGATGGAAGACCCGGGCTTCGTGCCGCCGCTGCCAAGCGCCGAACACCCGGAAATCGAAGCCGACTTCAAATACTTCCAGAAGGTTTTCGCCGACACGTACTTCAAGACCCTCTCCGACTCGCTCAAATGGCACGCGCCGAATCAGCTGTTGCTGGGTGGCCGGTTTGCCATCAGCACCCCGGAAGCGGTTGAGTCCTGCGCCCAGTATTGCGACGTGCTGAGCTTCAACATGTACACCCTGCAACCGCAGGACGGTTACGACTTCGCCACGCTGCGCAGTCTGGACAAACCGGTGCTGATCACCGAGTTCAACTTCGGCTCCGCGGATCGCGGCCCGTTCTGGGGCGGCGTGACGCAATTGGCGAAGGAAGAAGACCGTGGGTCCGCTTACGCCAATTTCCTCAAACAGGCGATGAGCGAACCGTCGATCGTCGGCGTGCACTGGTTCCAATACCTTGACCAACCGGTGACCGGTCGTCTGCTGGATGGCGAGAACGGTCATTTTGGTCTGGTGGGTATCACCGATCTGCCGTTCCAGGGGTTCGTCGACAGCGTTCGCAAGAGTAATTTGCAGACCGTCGATCAGCTCGGTAAAGAAGCCGAGAAGGCCAAGGCTGAGGCGGATAACGCCGGTCATGAAGCTGAGGGCGGCAGAAAAGGCGAGGCTGGCAAAGGCGCAGGGCAGGGCGCTGGCCATGCGGGTGGGCATTCCGGCAATGGCCACTGAGTGCTGACAGGCACGTAAGATTTTTTGAGTGTTTCACCCGGGCGGGATGGCGACCGCCCGGCCCGGCCCTGTTCCCAAAACTGTCAATGGCTGGAACAATGCGGCCACTTTGTAGAGCGTTTATCCAGAGGAGTTGCGGGTGCAGATTCAGGGTTTTTACGAGCTGAAGTTTGAAGCGGTGCGTGAGGCTTTCGCGGCGCTGTTCGACGATCCTCAGGAACGTGGCGCAGCGTTGTGCATCCAGATTGGCGGTGAAACCGTGGTCGACCTTTGGGCCGGCAGCGCTGACAAGGACGGCACCGAAGCCTGGCACAGCGACACCATCGCCAACCTGTTTTCCTGCACCAAGACCTTTACCGCGGTGACCGCCCTGCAACTGGTGGCCGAAGGCAAACTGCAACTGGATGCCCCGGTTGCTCGCTACTGGCCCGAGTTCGCCGCCGCCGGCAAAGAGTCCGTGACCCTGCGTCAATTGCTCTGCCATCAGGCCGGTCTGCCGGCGCTGCGTGAGCTGTTGGCCCCGGAAGCCCTTTACGACTGGCAAACCATGGTTGACGCCCTGGCGGCTGAAACGCCTTGGTGGACGCCCGGTCAAGGCCACGGTTATGCCGCGATCACCTACGGCTGGCTGGTCGGCGAGTTGCTGCGTCGTGCCGACGGTCGCGGTCCGGGTGAGTCCATCGTGGCGCGGGTCGCGAAGCCTTTGGGGCTGGATTTCCACGTCGGCCTGGCGGACCAGGAGTTTCATCGCGTGGCGCACATCGCCCGTGGCAAGGGCAATGTCGGCGACGCCGCCGCCCAGCGTTTGCTGCAAGTGACGATGCGCGAGCCGGCGGCCATGACCACGAGGGCGTTCACTAACCCGCCGTCGATCATGACGAGCACCAACAAACCCGAGTGGCGACGCATGCAGCAGCCGGCCGCCAATGGCCACGGCAATGCCCGCAGCCTGGCCGGGTTCTATGCCGGTCTGCTCGATGGCAGCTTGCTGGAAAGCGAAATGCTCGACGAAATGACGCGCGAGCACAGCCTCGGCGAGGACAAGACTTTACTGACCCGGACCCGTTTCGGGCTGGGTTGCATGCTCGACCAACCGGACGTCCCCAACGCCACCTACGGCCTCGGCCCTCGTGCGTTCGGCCATCCGGGTGCCGGCGGTTCCATCGGTTTTGCTGACCCGGAACACGATGTGGCCTTCGGCTTTGTGACAAATACCTTAGGGCCGTACGTCTTGATGGATCCGCGCGCACAAAAGCTTGTGCGGGCACTGGCCACTTGTCTGTAAAACGCGCTCAGGGGTTCCAGGGCCGGAACCCCAAGGCCTTTATGGTTTCCAAGCGTCTGTTTTTCCGGGTCAATCCGGCCTGATTTTTCATTACTTCATTTTGTGGATATCCAATGTCTTCCAATAAAACTCTCGCTTTGGTCCTGTGCTTCGCTATTACCGGTTGCGCACAAACTCCACAAAATGACTCGGATGGCAGCAGCTGGTGGCCGTTCGGTTCCTCCGACAAAGTCGCCGCTAAAAACCCGGCTCCGGCTTCGGCCCCAGCACCCCTGAAGCCTGCCGCGACGGCTCCGGTAGCCAAGACTGAAAGCTCCAGCCCCTGGTACTGGCCGTTCGGCTCCGATGATGCCGCCGACAAGACCCCGGCCAAGCCAGAAGTAAAACCAGAGGTAAAACCTGAAGCCAAACCTGCCGCTGTGGCCAAGGCTGAGGCCGATGCAGGTGGCAAATGGTGGTGGCCGTTCGGTGGTAAAGAGCAAAGCACCGCCAAAGCCGTGCCGATGCCTGATCCGAAAGTCACCCAGGCCTGGCTCGACGACTACGAACCGCGCCTGCGCGAAGCGATCAAGGGCAGCAACCTGCAACTCGAGCGCCGTGAAAACGTATTGGTGGTGACCGCGCCGGTAGAAGGCTCGTTCAACCCTGACCGTCCGGCAATGCTGCTGCCGGTGACCCTCGGCCCGTTCACTCGCGTCGCGAAAATCCTTGAAGTTGATCCAAAGACTGCCGTGCTGGTGCTCGGCCACAGTGATACGTCGGGCGCCGCACCGGCCAACGTGAAACTGAGCCAGGAGCGTGCCCAGGCCGTGGCAGCGATTTTCCGCCTCAGCGGTCTGCAGCGTGATCGCCTGATGCTGCGCGGTATGGGTGGTGAAGCTCCGCGTGCTGCCAACGACAGCAATGAAGGCCGCGCCTTGAACCGTCGCGTCGAACTGCTGGTGACCCCGCAAAACACCATGGTCGCGTTGCTGAGCAAGTACAACATGCCAGCCCCGGCGCCAGTGAAGGTGGTCGTTGCTCAGGACGTCAAGCCAGTGGTCAAACCGGTCACCCCTGCGCCTGCTGCGAAGAAAGCCGCTGTGCCTGCCGCGAAAAAGGCCCCGGCCAAGAAAGCCGCTGCAAAGAAAGCGCCGGCTAAAACTGCGACTCCGGCGAAGAAGACTGCTCCGGCCAAAGCCGCTGCCGACACGAAAAAAGACGCTGCCGCCGCCGATACTGTAAAAAAGTGATTCGTTAACCAAAAGGAATGCGCCATGACCCAGGGCCTGGCTGATATGCGTCGCGACTACACCCGTGATGGCCTGACCGAGGCACAAGCCCCGGCCGAGCCATTCGCGCTGTTCCATCAGTGGTTCGCCGATGCGGTGAAAACCGAGCAGGTGCCGGTGGAAGCCAACGCCATGACCCTGGCCACCGTCGATCAGGACGGTCGGCCGCATTGCCGCATTCTGCTGCTCAAGGGGCTGGACGAGCAGGGTTTCACCTTCTTCACCAACTACGACAGCGCCAAGGGCCAGCATCTGGCCGCGAACCCGTTCGCGGCCATGACCTTTTTCTGGCCGGCCCTTGAGCGCCAGGTGCGCATCGAAGGGCGGGTGGTGAAGGTTACGCCCGAGGAGTCCGACGCCTATTTCCAGGTCCGGCCGCTGGGCAGTCGCCTCGGTGCCTGGGCTTCGCCCCAGAGCCGGGTGATCGCCGATCGTGCCGAGCTGGAAGCGCTGCTCAAGAACACCGAGCAACGTTTCAGCGACACGCAACCTCATTGCCCTGAGCACTGGGGCGGTTATCGTTTGTTACCGGAGCGCATCGAGTTCTGGCAAGGCCGTCCGAGCCGCCTGCACGATCGCCTCAACTACCGTTTGCAGGGCGCTAACTGGATTCTTGAACGTCTGGCACCCTAAACAGTCTACCGATCAAGATAGCCTGCCGCAGCGGCTTCCAGCCACTGTGGCAGGTCTCGACGCTTGATCCTCTGCGCTTGAGCGTTCGCCAGTTGCTGGAGCATGAAAGCCTTTTTCTGCTCGTCTTTACCCGCCAGTGCCAATGCCAGATCGCGGTCCATCCAGCGTTTGATCCGCACGTATAGCCACCAGTGGAAATACAATCCGGCAACGGTAGTGACGACAATGATGAAGTAATCCATGACAATCCTTGGAGGCGGCGGCGCAGATTCCGGAATTTGCCGTTACTGTGTGGTGAGTTCGTGGAGGCGCCTGTACCGGGCCTGAATCAAACCAATTTTATCCGGGCGATGACGTGACAGGCGTCAAGCTGCGGAGTTTAATGAATACCTGTCCTTTGGAGTTGATGCTATGCGTAAGTCTGTTCTGCTGGTTGCTTCTTTTTCCACGATGGCGATGTTGCTCACTGGTTGCCAGTCCAGCCTGACCGGTGACTCCTACTCCCGTGACGAAGCGCGTCGCGTGCAGACCGTTCGCATGGGCACCATCGAATCCCTGCGTCCGGTGAAAATCGAAGGCACCAAAACCCCAATCGGCGGCCTAGCCGGTGCGGCGGTGGGTGGTGTTGGCGGCAGCGCTATCGGTGGCGGTCGTGGCAGCATCGTTGCTGCAGTTATCGGCGCCGTTGCTGGCGGCCTGATCGGCTCGGCCACAGAAGAAGGCCTGACCCGCGCCCAAGGCGTGGAAATCACCGTTCGCGAAGACGACGGCAGCATGCGCGCCTACGTGCAACAGGTTCAGGAGAATGAAGTGTTCCGTGTTGGTGAGCGGGTGCGGATTGCTACTGTGGATGGTACTAGCCGCGTTTCGCATTAAGCGGGAACGGGTAGTAAAGCAAAACCCCGATCAGGTGACTGGTCGGGGTTTTTTATGTATGTAGCTTTCAGTTTTGTCTGATTCAATATAGTTAATCTCGACAAAGTCCCATGTAGCACACCAAATCGGCTCTGAATGGGTCGCTGACCAGTTCCATAATCGTGTTTGCATGTGGGCGTGGAAAAATCTTACCGTCAATACCGTTCCCGGATCGACAGTGCATTCACAACGAATTGGTAGAAAACTTTGCTCTACTAAATGGCGTATTTCTAAAGTCGACAGCATGCTTGGTCGTCTCGACGGGAGCCAGCCAAATGACTTTTGTCTGAAGGATCTTGAGGAAGCGTCGTGGAAGTACGCGTTTGATAGGGTTAACCTAATTCATTGGCTAGGGGCTCGCCCCCGATAGTAGACCTTTACGTCCCTAATCCTTAGACCCTTTCGCGCTCGAGCCACGGTTCACCATGCATTGCCCGCGAAACGCCTAAGCCGTTACCTCTTCTTTCCTCGTAGCTGGTGCAGGTAAGTGAGTCCACCGCCATCCAAGCGACGGACTGAGAGCATCACTCATCATTCCGTTGGAACTCTCCATAACGCTGCTCCGTCATCTGGAATGAGGGGGGCTACGGGTACTTCGTGGCGAACCCTGATAACGCTTTTTCATTCAGAAGGCGAGGGACGACATGAATACTACAGACAGCACCACTGGGAGTCAGGCAGATAAAACCGACTCATCAGGGTCAGAGCAGAACTTCGAACACTTGAAAGAAAACGTAACTGAGGCGCTTGGCGGCGCCAGACAGCAGGCTGACGCGCAGTTCGGTGAATACCGAGATAAGGCAGCAGACCAGATTGAGGCGTTGGCAAAGGGAGCGAAATCCGTCGTTTCCGAACTTGAAAGCAAAGACGCGCTCGGCATGTCCGACTACCTCGCTGAGATGGCGGAATCCATGAGCGGCCTAGCCGGGAACCTGCGTGGAAAAAGTGCCGAACAATTGCTCCATGACGGCGCCGACCTGGCTCGTAACAACCCGACACTGTTCATTGCTGGCAGCATTGCACTGGGTTTTGGCCTATCGCGCTTTCTGAAGGCCGGTAGCACCCCTGCGGCGACCTTCACCGACTCTAGCGACCCGGCAGCAGGTAACTCAATGCCTCCATCAGGTGGTTTTGGCGCTCAACGACCCTATGAAACCTCCGTTCCATCTCGCACCGATCAAAGCCCCGGTCTGGCCACTGGCATCACCCCGGCTTCGCCAAATGAGCAAGACCATCCTTCGGACGTCGCGACAAACTCGACACCCGGTTCTACATCCTTCAAAGGAGCGCTGTGATGAACAGAGAAGATCAAGATTTGCCGGAGGTAAGACCGGTGCTCGCGCCTGATTCTGACGCTTCGGTCGTCGGGTTGTTACGGCAGCTGTCCCGCGAAGTACCCGCGCTGTTCACCAAGGAGCTCGCTTTGGCCAAAGCTGAGTTTCAAGCCAGTCTCACGACACTCAAGGCAGGCATTGCCGGTGTCGCGGGTGGTGCGATTGTGCTGCTGGCGGGGTTCATCATTTTGTTGATGTCCGCCGTCTATGGCCTCAGCACGGTGATGGCACCGTGGTTGGCAGCGCTGATTGTCGGTGCGGTGGTGATGATCGTAGGGTTCGCCATGTTGCAGTCTGGGAAAAAACAGTTCGAGCCGTCCCACTTTAAGCCTGATCGCACGCTGGATGCCTTGAATAAAGACCAGGAAGCGCTGCGGAGGAAAGTCTCATGAACAGTGAATTCGAAACCGAGTCGCAGAAAAGCCCCGAGGCCATCGAACGTGAAATAGACGCGCAGCGGGCAAGCATAGGCAACATCGTTGATGCCCTGGAAAGCAAATTCACGCCGGGTCAGGTGTTCGATCAGGCGTTGTCCTTCATGCAGAGCAACGGCACGACGTTCCTGACCAACTTGGGAACCAGCGTTCGTAATAATCCCGTTCCTGCGGTGCTGACGTCGGTTGGTTTGCTGTGGTTGATGATGAGCCAGAACCGTCCACCATCCGCTCACCCAGGTTATCGCGTGGGCCCGGATCAGGACAAAGTAGGGGAATGGGCCGATGGCCTTGCTGATGGTATCGACAGCGCCCGTGACCATTTGCACCAGACTGCGGACACGCTTAAGGAGGGCTTCCAAACCGTTAAAGGCAAAGCGGCGAACCTTGGTGACAACTTGGGGGTTGCCACCGAAAACATCAGCCATGCCGTTCATGACGCCAGCGACCGTTTAGTGCGCAGTACACACGTGATGAGCAATCAATTCAGCCAGTTGCTGAAGGAGCAGCCCCTGATGGTTGCCGCTGCGGGTATCGCGTTAGGGGCCATGTTGGGGGCGGCATTCCCTTCGTCAGCGACTGAGCAACGCTATATGGGCAAAACCAGCGCAGGCCTGGCCGACAAGGTAAAACAACAGGCACGGGAAGGCTTTGAAGCGGTACGCGATACGGTGACAAAAACGACTGATCACTCGGACGTGGCCGTGAAACCGGAAGGGGAGCACCGAGCAGCATCCGATACGTCCGCCGATCTGTCTCGAGGAATGGGTACGTCATAACGGGGTTGCATGAAAGGCGGGAGGTTCAACAGTGACCTCCCGCTGCTCTCCGGTAGGGAAACAGTATTAACACCTAGTCAGCTCTAAGGTTTCGCCATCTGCGGGAATACGCAGTCTCGATTCGATATTTGCACGAATTGCTGCCGCTGAAAGATCAGTACGGGATACCGGGCAATGACCCACCGCCTCTAAATGGTTCGCTACAACTGTACCTTTGGAAATTCTTGTGAACTCAACAACCTCTTCAATTCCCATGATGATTTCGCCACCGATATCGAACTGTGCACCACCGGCTGGCACTACGCTAACTTGGGGCTGATGGCGTAAAACGAACTCCCGTACAGCAGGTGAAAGAATCGTATCGCCACTCAGGTAGATACTGGGTTCCCCCGGCATCTCAATGAAGTAACCGACACCATGCTCCATCAATTTGCCAATAAAGCCTTCTCCATGGGTACATTTGACCGTGTGAATCGTGCCGCCAAGGAAGGGGATACCCTGCTCGTGGTCGTTCGTAAGCGGTCGGATGTTTAAGCCACGCTTGGCCAGATATGGAGCATCGCGGGGGGTACAGATCACTGGAATCTGCTTTTCCCTCAGCCAGCGCGTCGCTGCCCGATCCAGGTGATCAAAGTGCCCCTTCTGACAATGCGTGATCAGGCAATGCGTCACCGATTCAAGGGCGTTGGCAGCTGACTCAGGCAAGTCAACCAACGGGTTTCGCAATCTGGCGCCGAACAAGCGTAGAGGTGGAAGCGCACCTTTCGGCGCGAGCATAGGATCGACGAGGATACGGGTGAGGCCGAATTCGAGAATTATCGTAGCGTTGCGTATTTGCCGAATTTTCATCATGAAGCCTCTTAGGGAGTGGCTTCATTGTGCACGCCTGATTCTGCGGCCATAATGGCAGAATTAGTCATAATTGATTCAATTTAAGCCATGTCTAAAACCTTACGAGTTGGCCTCCTTTTGTATCCCCAGTGCATGCCCGCAGGTCTGCTCTCCTTCGCCGATCTACTGCACGCCACTAACCGGCGCACGGGGCGCGAGATTTTTGAAACCTGCTATGTGGCACTGCAGGCAGGGCCAGTGGAATGTGCTAATGACGTAACATTGCAAGCGAAGTACACCCTCGCCAATAGCGAGTTAGACGCCATCCTCGTGCCAGGTTTCTGGGCGGAATCCGCAGAGCAGGTGGAAAAGACTCTGGCTAACCATGCAAACTTAGTGGCGTCCCTGTCGAGCCATTCCAGGCGATGTCAGCTTTGGAGTTACTGCACGGGAGTTTGTCTGCTGGCTGCCAGCGGCCAGTTGAGAGACCAGCCGGCGACGGTGACTTGGTGGCTCGCTGAAGCGATGGTACAGCGCTACAAGAAGGTGCACTGGCGGAGCGAGCAGAACTGCGTCTTCAATGAGCGAACCTCCACCGCTTCGGGCGTAAACGGCTATCTGCCTATTGCCCAGACGCTGATAGAGCGGAATGTCAGTCCCGAAGTCTTTCGCGACTTAATCAAGTTGATGGTGCTCCCTCGTCCCGCACTCTCTCACACCGCCTTCCAGGCCATGAGCCTGATAGAGCAGTCCGGCAAGCTCCTGCGAAAGCTGCATGCTCTGATTGAGCAGATGCCGGCTGAACAGATCACGGTGAAGGTATTGGCGGGAAAGCTCGGAATGTCTGAACGTACACTCGCTCGTAAGGTAAGAGAGGAAACTGGCCTTGCAGTGGGATCTTATGCCCGGCGTGTCAAGCTGAACCAAGTCAGTGAACGCATTGCTCTTACCTCAGTACCTGTCAGCACAATCAGTGTAGAACTCGGATTTAGCAGCGACTCAAATATGCGACGTATGTTCAAGGAATTGACCGGTCTTACGCCTGTAGAGTACCGACAGAAATTTGGCTGTTACTAGGGCATTTCTGAAGTACATGGCGCATAAAAGTTACCCATAACATGCCAGATGGGAGCGCTGTTGAGTGCAGTCCGCAATGGAAGACCCTAATCAGAAGAGGCTGATCGGGTAGTGGCTCATGTCGCGCTATCTCGATGACGGGGCAGTGCGCATTGATAATAAATGGGTGGAGGACATAGGACATAGAACCGGCCCTGGGCAATCGGACGCTCAAACTGATTGTTGGCGGGCTCCCTGCGCAGCGGCAAAAGGGCCGCAGCGAACATGAGTTTGATCTAGTTGGCTAAGCTCAACGGGCATGATCCGTATACTTATTTAGAAGATGTGCTGGTTCGATTGCCGACGCAGCGGGCCAATGAAATCGACGAGCTTCTGCCGCATCGATGGCAACCGATTTAGTTGGGCAATACGGGATGCCCGGACGCTTCTTTTATCTGGCGTCTGATGCGTATCAAATCCTGATAGGCACCCGCGCAGAACCTTGGTGAATTTGGTAGACGTGGGTTATTCCGTGCATACCAGTTGTACGAGGTGGTTTACATCCTGCCAGGTTCTACCGGTCCATCCTTCCAGTATCTTCACTTGCTCTGGAGACAGGTCGTAGCCGTCGAATTCGTCGTCATGCTGTAGCCAGTTCATCAGTTCATCAGTTCATCAGTTCTCTTAGTTCGTCAAGACGGTTGTCGGGGATCTGCGCACTCAGGAGTAGCTTCTCGATCTGTTTGTCGAAGACCTCTATGAAGCGTTTCATTTCTCTACTTTCCTTGAATCCTTCCAGCGCCTGCGTTTTTTCCGCGTGTTCGTCCGTCGAAGGTCCAAAAAAGGAGCTGTGCGACGTTAACGAACGAGGTCAATCGTGGCTGTAGGACTAGACTTCAAAATTGCTGGGAGAGTTCGATAGTGTTGGTAATTCAGTAGGTCCTGTTGTTGAGCATACTTTCTCAGACCACGAATCAGTCGTTTGCAAAGTTGATCGAATTTTCCAGGGCTCGTCGAACTCGCCTTAGTGGTCTCGGTGCCCGTGGAGCTACGCCTCAACTCCGATGAATATTTCAAGGTCTCGGGGGATGGGTTGATTGATCAAAGCACCAATTTGCTGGGCTTGCTCAGCTGTTAATAGCCATTCTCCGCTTGCCATTTCGTTTAGGCTTTTATGGCCGAGGAGCTGCACAATCTGGTCGTTAAAGGCAGTATCTACATCAAGCTCATATTTCAGCGAGCTATCTTCAAAGACTACCGCGCAAGCTGAACTGCACGACATCAACCATCTCCCAATCGCGGTTCTTCCGTCATGAAGCGGTGAGTGACGTGATGTCCGTCGCCTGACGGTGGGTTCTGAACCCGGTGAATGTCCTTATTGCCAGCCACTGATCTTCCTTGCGTTCGTACGTCGACAGCCCCCAAAGAAGGGGCTGTGCGACGTTAACGAACGAGGCTGATCGTGGCTGTAGGACGAGTCTTGAATGACTCTAAGAGTTGTCTCTGTTTATCAGGATTGCAGCGCAGTGCTCTTGCGACTCGCCGCCGCCGTCACCGTATAACCAATCAATGCCGCCAGTATCGAGCCGGTCAAAATCCCCATCCGATCCATCCCGGCGTATTCACTGGCGCCGGGCACGAAGGCCAGGGAGCCGACAAACAGGCTCATGGTGAAGCCGATGCCGCAGAGGATTGCCACGCCCAATACCTGGCCCCAGTTGGCGCCTTGGGGCAGGGCGGCAATGCCGATTTTCACCGCCAGCCAGGTCAGGCCGAAGACGCCGAGGGTCTTGCCCAGCAGCAGGCCGACCGCGATGCCCATCGGCACGTGGTGGGTGAAACTTTCGACGGTCACGCCGCTCAGGGACAGGCCTGCGTTGGCGAAGGCGAACAGCGGCAGGATGCCGTAGGCCACCCATGGATGCAGGGCGTGTTCGAGGGTCAGCAGCGGCGAAGGTTCGGCGTTTTTCGTGCGCAGGGGAATGCAGAAGGCTAGGGTCACACCGGCCAGTGTCGCGTGGACGCCGCTCTTGAGCACGCAAACCCAAAGGATCAGGCCGATGATCATGTACGGCCCGAGCTTGACCACCCCGAGGCGGTTCATCGCGATCAGTGCCACGATGCACGTCGCGGCCAGAGTCAGCGAAAGGGTCGAGAGCGTACCCGAGTAGAAGATCGCAATGACGATGATTGCGCCGAGGTCGTCAATAATCGCCAAAGTCATCAGGAAAAGCTTCAGCGACACCGGTACCCGCTTACCCAGCAAGGCCAGTACGCCGAGGGCGAAGGCGATGTCGGTGGCCATCGGGATGGCCCAGCCGCTCAGGGCTGCCGGGTCCTCGCGGTTCAGAAACCAGTAGACCAGCGCCGGAACCACCATGCCGCCAATCGCCGCTGCGCCGGGCAGGACGATTTGCGACGGTTTCGACAGTTGACCGTCAAGGACTTCGCGCTTCACTTCCAGCCCGATCAGCAGGAAGAACAGGGCCATCAGGCCGTCGTTGATCCACAGCAGCGCCGGTTTGGCGATCTGCAACGCGCCGACCTGCGCCACTACCGGCGTGTCCAGAAAGCTGCTGTAAAGCCACGACAGCGGGGAATTGTTGATGATCAAAGCCAGAGCAGCGGCGGCGATCAATAACAGACCGCTGGCAGCTTCCAACTGGAAGAAACGCGTGAAAGTGCTACGCAGAGGCAAGGTCGCTCTCCATCGATGAATTCAAAAGGTGGCACACCCTAACCCGTACCGTTAGTTGTTAAAACAAAAGTTATATTCTTTTTTGTTATATACCGTTACAGCGTGAACGATCAGCAGGGACCTGAGCCTAGCAGTTGTCGGGCGTATTGAACCTCAGCTGTACCTGTGCGTGATGTAGGTTTTTTCCTAAGCTTGTTAGCTGAGCCTTGCAACAAGGCCGACTCAACGAGAAAAACACCATGAGCGACCATCGACAGTGGGCCCGCGAAGCCATCCGGATCATCGAAGCCGACTTCCAGCGCAGCGCCGACACCCACCTGATTCCCTTGCCGCTGCCGGGTTTTCCGGGCATCGAGTTGTATTTCAAGGATGAGTCCAGCCATCCCACCGGCAGCCTGAAGCACCGGTTGGCGCGTTCGCTGTTTCTGTATGCGCTGTGTAATGGCTGGCTCAAACCCGGTGCGCCGGTGATTGAAGCGTCCAGCGGTTCGACGGCGATTTCCGAGGCGTACTTCGCCAGTTTGCTGGGCTTGCCGTTTATTGCGGTGATGCCGGCGAGCACGTCCAAAGAGAAGATCGCGCAGATCGCTTTCTACGGCGGCAAGAGCCATTTGGTCGATGATCCGACGCAGATCTACGCCGAATCCGAGCGGTTGGCTCGCGAACACGATGGGCATTTCATCGACCAGTTCACCTATGCCGAGCGCGCTACCGACTGGCGGGCGAACAACAACATCGCCGAGTCGATCTTCCAGCAAATGCGTTTCGAGCTGCACCCCGAGCCGAGCTGGCTGATCTCCAGCCCCGGCACCGGCGGCACCACCGCGACGCTGGGCCGTTACGTGCGTTACCGCCAGCATTGCACCCGCGTGCTCTGCGCCGATGCCGAGCGCTCGGTGTTCTTCGATTACTACCAGACCGGCGACGCCAGTCTGCGCCTGGATTGCGGTTCGCGGATTGAAGGCATTGGTCGGCCTCGGGTGGAAGCGTCGTTCCTGCCCAAAGTGATCGATGCGATGGTCAAAGTGCCGGACGCGTTGTCTCTGGCGGCCATGCATTACCTGGCGCAGCGTTTGGGACGTCGGGTCGGCGGGTCGAGCGGGACCAACCTGATCGGCGCCTTGATGGCGGCCCAGCAGATGGCGGCGGCGGGGGAGTCGGGGTCAATCGTGGCGATTCTGTGTGATGGCGGCGAGCGCTATGCCACGACCTATTACGATCAGGCTTGGCTCAAGGCCCAAGGGTATGAGTTGAGTGGTTTGATGGATGCCGTGGCGGGGAGTGTCGAGCGCGGTGAGCCGCTGCCGGCCACCGTTCTACGCGCCAATATCTGACAACAGCAAAAAGATCGCAGCCTTCGGCAGCTCCTACATAGGACGGTGAACACCCTGTAGGAGCTGCCGAAGGCTGCGATCTTTTGATGTTAAGGCTTTAAGCCTCGAGACCGAGGATGTCGCGGGCCACGGCTTCTGCAATCCGAATCCCGTCGACACCCGCCGACAGAATCCCGCCCGCATAACCCGCGCCTTCACCCGCCGGGAACAAGCCTTTCACGTTCAGGCTCTGCATCGACTCGTCACGGGTAATCCGCAGCGGCGATGACGTACGCGTCTCGATCCCGGTCAACACCGCGTCGTGCAGCGAGTAACCGCGAATCTGCTTCTCGAACGCAGGCAAGGCTTCGCGAATGGCTTCGATGGCAAACGCCGGCAAGGCCAACGCCAAATCACCCAAGGCAACCCCCGGTTTGTAAGACGGTTCTACGCTGCCCAACTCGGTGGACGGCTTGCCGGCAATGAAGTCGCCGACCAGTTGCGCCGGCGCTTCGTAGTTGCTGCCGCCCAGCACAAAGGCGTGGGATTCCAGGCGTTCCTGCAACTCGATACCCGCCAGCGGGCCGCCCGGATAATCGACTTCCGGGGTGATCCCGACGACGATCCCGGAGTTGGCGTTGCGCTCGTTACGCGAGTACTGGCTCATGCCGTTGGTGACCACGCGGCCCGGCTCGGACGTCGCCGCCACCACGGTGCCGCCCGGGCACATGCAGAAGCTGTAGACCGAACGTCCGTTGCTGGCGTGGTGCACCAGTTTGTAGTCGGCGGCCCCGAGTTTCGGGTGGCCGGCGTACTTGCCCAAGCGTGCGCGGTCGATCAGCGACTGCGGGTGTTCGATGCGGAAACCCACCGAAAACGGCTTGGCTTCCATGAACACACCACGGCCATGCAGCATGCGGAAAGTGTCCCGGGCGCTGTGACCTAGGGCCAGAATCACGTGTTTCGAATGGATCTGCTCGCCGCCATTGAGCTCGACGCCGACCAGTTGGCCGTCTTCGATCAATACGTCGGTCACCCGCTGCTGGAAGCGCACTTCGCCACCCAGCGCACGAATCTGCTCACGCATGTTTTCCACAACACCGGTCAGACGGAACGTACCGATGTGCGGTTTGCTGACGTAGAGAATTTCTTCCGGCGCACCCGCTTTGACGAACTCGTGCAGGACTTTGCGACCGATGAACTTCGGATCCTTGATCTGGCTGTAAAGCTTGCCGTCAGAGAACGTCCCCGCGCCGCCTTCACCGAACTGCACGTTGGATTCCGGGTTAAGCACGCTTTTACGCCACAGGCCCCAAGTGTCCTTGGTGCGCTGGCGCACTTCGGTGCCGCGCTCGAGGATGATCGGCTTGAAGCCCATTTGCGCGAGCAGCAGCCCGGCGAAAATCCCGCACGGACCGAAGCCCACGACAACAGGACGTTGCTCAAGATCAGCCGGCGCCTGGCCGACCGCTTTGTAGCTGACATCCGGCGCCACGTTGACGTTACGGTCATCGACGAACGTGTGCAGCACCGTCGCCTCATCGCGAACGTTGAGGTCGATGGTGTAGATGAAGCACAGTTCGGAGGACTTTTTGCGCGCATCGTAGCTGCGCTTGAACAAGGTGAAATCGAGCAGGTCATCACTGGTGATGCCCAGGCGCTGCACGATGGCAGGGCGCAGGTCTTCTTCGGGATGGTCGATCGGCAGCTTGAGTTCGGTGATTCGTAACATGACAGGATCCGGTTCGCGGGGCGCACAACTGCGCCAAGGCGTTTGAAGCCCGCGATTATAAGCCTCAAAGAATGATTCCCGTGAGGCTAAAACGATCAGTCGTTACGCGATCCGCCGAAATACCCGCAGCCACGCTGAACCTGGCCGTCTACGCGCAGTTCGGCGCTCATGTGCTGGACACTGCCGGTGGTGCTGTCGACGCAACGTTGCGGTGCAACCCACAATTCGATGTGCTGGTTATTGGCTTCGGTGCTGAGGTTGAAGCGGCCATCGCCCAGTTGCTCTTCAACGTAGGGCACGGCCAATGGCGGCTGACCGGCGCGCTCGATGACCATGCCTTTGCCGCTGACTTTCACGTTCCACTCAGGCCCATGGCCGGCGGCGCGCAGGATAAGCAATTTGAAGTTCGGATCGTTGCACGCGGTGCCCGAGCGCTCGACGCGGTACAGCTGTGCCAGATCGAGGCGGTTGTCGACGATTCGCCCGCGCACGTCGGCGAACAGCTTGCCCTGAGCATCGGCGAGGGTTGCGGCCTCTTGCAGGACGCTGGTGCCGCCGGTGTCGTTGACGACGTAACTGCGTTGTTCATTGCATGGCTGGAACTGCAACTTGCCGTCCGCCGCCGTCAACTGGCCTTGCATGCGGGTCTGGCCCACGTGGGAGGCACTTTCACGCGGGCTATCGAGCAACTGGCAGGCGGCAAACAGCGGAAGCAGGGCAACAAGGACTAAGGAACGGGCAACACGCATCTTTGAGTCTCCAGACAAGTGCCGCCACGTTACGCAGCCTGACCGTTCATCACAAGGGTTTAGCCCACGTGAAAGGTCTGACCTGTTTGCAGGCCCTCGACGCTTTTGGCGTAGGCCAATGCCACATCCGCTGCCGGAACCGGTTTGTAGCCGCGGAAGTACGGCGCGTAGCTGCCCATGGCTTCGACCAGTACGTTCGGGCTCACCGAATTAACGCGTAGACCACGAGGCAGTTCGATGGCGGCGGCGCGGACGAAACTGTCAAGGGCGCCGTTGACCAGCGCTGCCGAGGCGCCGCTGCGAATCGGGTCGTGGCTGAGCACGCCGGTGGTGAAGGTGAACGAGGCGCCGTCATTGGCGAACTCGCGGCCGATCAGCAGCAGATTGACCTGGCCCATCAACTTGTCTTTCAGGCCCAGCGCGAAGCTTTCTTCGGTCATTTCACCGAGGGGTGCGAATGTCACGTTGCCAGCGGCGCAGACCAGTGCATCGAACTTGCCGGTTTTCTCGAACAGCTTGCGAATCGCAGCGCTGTCGCTGATATCTACATGGAAATCACCGCTGTTGCGGCCGATGCGGATGATCTCGTGACGCTCGGACAGCTCCTTGTCGACCGCCGAACCGATGGTGCCGCCTGCGCCTATCAAAAGAATTTTCATGCTGCTGTTCCTTGAGTGGGTTGAAAGAGGCTTCAGTCTAGAGTGGTTTTTTTCATCGATAAGCGTGCTAATAGGCAACCTTTGGTTTTCAAATGGAAACAATCCATGAGCGAAATGGATGATCTGGCGGCGTTCGCGATATTGATTGAAGCAGGAAGTTTCACACTGGCGGCACAGCAGTTGGGGTGCAGCAAAGGTCAGTTGTCCAAGCGCATCAGCCAACTGGAATCGCGGTTTTCAGTGGTGCTGCTGCAACGCACCACCCGCCGTTTGAGCCTGACCGCTGCGGGTGCGGCGCTGTTGCCGCAAGCCCAGGCGCTCGTAGTCCAAGTCGAGAGGGCGCGTCAGGCATTGGCGCGGCTGAAGGACGACATGGCCGGACCAGTGCGTATGACGGTTCCGGTTTCGCTGGGGGAAACCTTCTTCGATGGGCTATTGCTGGAGTTTTCCGGCAAGTACCCCGAGGTGCAGATCGAGCTGGACCTGAGCAACAGCTACCGTGATTTGTCCCGTGACGGGTTTGATCTCGCGGTTCGCTCCGAGGTGGGCAATGACGAGCGCCTGGTGGCCCGACCGCTATTAGCCTGGCACGAAATGACCTGCGCCAGCCCGGCTTACCTTGAGCAATACGGCGAACCGCTGACACCGCAGGCCCTCGCTGAACATCGCTGTCTGCTCAACAGTCATTACAGCGGCCGCGAAGAGTGGCTCTATCACCAGCAACACGAGTTGCTGCGGGTTCGCGTGTCGGGACCGTTCGCCAGCAACCATTACAGCCTGTTGAAAAAAGCCGCGCTGGCTGGCGCCGGTATTGCGCGGTTGCCGTCCTACCTGCTGCAAGCGGAATTGGCTGACGGCCGTTTGCGCTGGCTCCTGCGTGACTATCAGACCCGCCGCATGCCGATGTACCTGGTTCACCCGTATCAGGGCGGTTTGCCGAAGCGCACCCAGGTGTTGGCGGACTATTTGATTGGCTGGTTCAAGCGCAGTGGCGAGGCGCTGGATCGGCTCCAGCACACCACATAGATCCCTGTGGGAGCGAGCCTGCTCGCGAAAGCGGTAGGGCAGACAACATTTCTGTTGAATGTGAAATTGCATTCGCGAGCAGGCTCGCTCCCACAGGGTGATCTTCGTGGTCAGGATTCTTGGGGGTCGATTTGATCCAGCGCCCGATTCACCGCCAGTTCGCCCAGCATGATGCTTTGCTGGATACCGAGCAGCATGTTGCGGTGCGAACCTTCCAGGAAAGCGGCGAAATTGCTGGCCATCACACTCGCCGACGCTAGTGATTCGCTGGCATGGCCCAGCAGGGTTTGCACATCGATACCGGGCGCGACGACAAACATCGGGCTGGGATTGTGCGGGGGATTGGGTGAGTTCTTGAACATAAGTTTGTGCTCGCTGTAAGGGCTACGCCCGGTTCGCGACTAAACGAATGGGTGGCAGCTGTATGCAGGTTAGTCGACCGATGAGCACAGAAACTCGGCGCGCCCGAAGGCGCCCTGCACACAGCCGCCATCAAGTGCAGGAAAGGGATACCTGACTTTTTGGCGCTTATGCGTTTCTGTGCAAAACAACCGAGCGACTAAACCCGACCACTGATGGGCAGTGGCGGGGAAACGATAGAGGCCGGTCCCCAGGCGCACAAGCCGGCGGATTCTGGCGTAGCTGTAGGCAACGACGCAAGGCGTTGTAGCTTGCAGGAAGTAACACAGACACTGATTAAACACGCTCTCCAAAACACCCAAAATCTCCTACGGGGAGATCTTCATTGTTATGAGATGTGTGACAGGCACAAAAAAACGGCCCGAAGGCCGTTTTTTGTTTACCACGAAGACTCAACCACCCAGGTACGCTTCACGTACTTTCGGGTCGGTCAGCAGCGCTTCCCCAGTGCCTGTCATCACCACCCGGCCGTTCTCCAGAACGTACGCACGGTCGGCAATTTTCAGCGCCTGGTTGGCGTTCTGCTCCACCAAAAACACCGTTACACCGTCCTTGCGCAGCTGTTCGATGATGTCGAAGATCTGCTGGATGATGAGCGGTGCCAGGCCCAACGAAGGTTCGTCGAGCAGCAACAGCTTGGGCTTGCTCATCAGCGCACGGCCGATGGCGAGCATTTGCTGTTCGCCGCCGGACATGGTGCCGCCGCGTTGGGCAAAGCGCTCTTTCAGGCGTGGGAAAAGTCCGAGAACCTTGTCCATCTGTTCCTGATAATCGCCCTTGTCGGTGAAGAACCCGCCCATGGCGAGGTTTTCTTCCACGGTCAGTCGGGCAAACACCCGACGACCTTCCGGAACCACGGCGATGCTCTTGCGCATGATCTGCGCCGAGGTCTGCCCCACGAGCTCTTCACCCATGTACTTGATGCTGCCGCTGTGGGCTTGCGGCGAACCGCAAAGCGTCATCAGCAAGGTGGATTTGCCCGCGCCGTTGGCACCGATCAGTGTGACGATTTCGCCCTGACGGATTTCCACATTGACGCTGTGCAGGGCCTGGATCTTGCCGTAGAAGGTGGAAACGTTTTCGAATTGCAGCATTTACGCTTCCCCCAGGTAGGCTTTGATCACTTCGGGATTGTCGCGGATCTGTTCCGGCGTGCCGTTGGCCAGAGGCGTGCCCTGGTTGATCACGACGATGTGGTCGGAAATGCTCATGACCAGTTTCATGTCGTGTTCGATCAGCAGCACGGTGACATTGTGCTCTTCACGCAACATGCTGATCAGCGCCTTCAGGTCTTCGGTTTCCTTCGGGTTCAGGCCGGCGGCCGGTTCGTCGAGCATGAGGATCCGCGGACGGGTCATCATGCAGCGAGCGATTTCCAGACGACGTTGCTGACCGTAGGCCAGGGTGCCGGCCGGCCGGTTGGCGAACGCCTTGAGGTTGACCTTGTCCAGCCAGAACTCGGCGAACTCCATGGCCTCGCGCTCGCTCTTGCGGAACGCCGGGGTCTTGAACAGACCGGCCAGGAAGTTGGTGTTCAGGTGACGGTGCTGGGCGATCAAGAGGTTCTCGACCGCCGTCATGTCCTTGAACAACCGCACGTTCTGGAAGGTGCGCACCACGCCTTTGAGGGCAATCTTGTGGCCGGGCAGGCCCTGGATCGGCTCGCCGTCCAGCAGGATGCTGCCGCCACTCGGCTGGTAGAAACCGGTCAGGCAGTTGAACACGGTGGTCTTGCCGGCGCCGTTGGGGCCGATCAGTGCCACGACCTGTTTTTCTTTCACGCTCAGGGCTACGCCGTTGACCGCCAGCAAGCCGCCGAAGCGCATGCTCAGATTTTCTACTTTAAGGATCTCGCGGCTCATTTGCGCAGCTCCATGTGAGGACGTTGCATGGGCAGCAGGCCTTGAGGGCGCCAGATCATCATCAGCACCATCAAGGCGCCGAACATCAACATGCGGTATTCACTGAACTCACGCATCATTTCCGGCAGCAGGATCATTACCACGGCTGCCAGGATCACGCCCAGCTGCGAGCCCATGCCACCCAACACGACGATGGCGAGAATGATCGCCGACTCGATGAAGGTGAAGGACTCCGGTGTCACCAGACCCTGGCGGGCGGCAAAGAAGCTACCGGCAAAACCGGCGAAGCTGGCGCCGAGGGTGAAGGCCGAAAGCTTGATGACCGTAGGATTGAGACCCAGTGCACGGCAGGCGATTTCGTCTTCACGCAATGCTTCCCACGCGCGGCCCAGAGGCATGCGCAGCAAGCGGTTGATGACAAACAGTGCCGCCAGTGCCAGGAACAACGCGACCAGGTAAAGGAAGATCACCTTGTTGATCGAGTTGTAGGCCAGGCCGAAGTACTCGTGGAAGGTTTGCATGCCTTCGGCGGCTTTACGTTCGAAGGTCAGGCCGAAGAACGTTGGTTTCTCGATGTTGCTGATACCGTTCGGACCCCCCGTGAGACCGGTCAGGTTACGCAGGAACAGACGGATGATTTCACCGAAGCCCAACGTCACGATCGCCAGGTAGTCACCGCGCAGACGCAGTACCGGGAACCCGAGCAGGAAGCCGAAGGTGGCCGCCATCAAACCGGCGATCGGCAGGCAGATCCAGAAGCTCAGGCCGTAGTAATGCGACAGCAACGCATAACTATAGGCACCGACGGCGTAGAAGCCGACGTAACCCAAGTCCAACAGACCGGCCAGGCCGACCACGATGTTCAAGCCCAGGCCGAGCATCACGTAGATCAGCACCAGGGTGGCAATATCCACCGCCCCGCGAGAACCGAAGAACGGCCAGACCAGCGCACCGGCGATCAACGCAATGATGATCCAGCGTTGGGTGGTCGGCAGGGTCAGGAAGTTACTGGCCTTGGCCGGAATCAGCGGCATGCTTGGCGAGGAGCGCCAGGCCGAGCTGATCTGCTGGTCGAACAGCACCCGCAGGAACATCAGCACCGAGCAAACGGCGATGGTGATCAGTGTGGCGTCACTGGTGCCATGGACTTCGAGGTTGATGCCGACAATGGTCAGTTTCAGACCGAGTACCGGGTAGGCAACGGCCCACACCAGCAAGGCGCTGAACAACGCCTGTTTAAGATTCCTAGTCATACTTTCTCAACCTCCGGACGGCCCAACAGGCCGGTTGGCCGGAACAACAACACCAGGACCAATAGACCGAACGCCACGACGTCCTTGTACTGGTCGCCGAAGATATCGGCACCAAAGGCTTCCGCCACCCCAAGCACGATCCCGCCGAGCATGGCTCCGGGGATGCTGCCAATACCGCCCAGTACCGCTGCGGTGAAGGCCTTGAGGCCGACAAGGAAGCCGGCGTTGGGGTTGATCACGCCGTATTGCATGCTCAGCAGCACGGCCGCGATGGCCGCCAGTGCGGCACCGATGACGAAGGTCAGGGCGATGATGTTGTTGGTGTTGATACCCAGCAGATTGGCCATCTTGATGTCTTCGGCACAGGCGCGGCAGGCGCGACCCAGGCGAGAGCGGGAGATGAACAGCGTCAGGCCGAGCATGGCGACCAGCGTCACCACGAACACCACGATTTGCATGTAGGAAATCAGCACTTCATGTGCGCCACCTGGCCCGATGGAGAAGTTGCCGGGGATCAGGTTGGGGATGGATTTGTCCTTGGAGTCTTGCGCCAGCAGAACCGTGTTCTGCAGGAAAATCGACATGCCGATGGCGGAAATCAGCGGGATCAGACGGTTGCTGCCGCGCAAAGGGCGGTAGGCGATCCGTTCGATGCTGTAACCGTAGGCACTGGTCACGACAATGGTCGCGATGAAAGCGGCGGTCATCAACAGTGGAACACTGTCGAGTCCCATCATGGCCAGCCCGGCGATGGCGATGAACGCCACGTAAGAGCCGATCATGTACACCTCGCCATGGGCGAAGTTGATCATTCCAATGATGCCGTAAACCATCGTATAGCCGATGGCGATCAGGGCATACGTGCTGCCAATGGTCAGACCATTAACCAGCTGTTGGAAGAAGTGATAGATGTCAGGCATTACAGCGCTCCTAAAAACCTGATACGCATTTCACTGGTGGAGTCATTTTCCCGCTCGAGCCCCGTGGATCTGCATCCACTTCGAACGCGAGGTTTGCCAGCGAACCGCTGATGACGGTTTTGAGATTTTCAGGTGGGGAGACTGGCGGATCACGCCAGCGCGGCCCAATACGTTCGTAAAACAAAGCCCACGGCACGCCGTGGGCTTTATTGGCAGTCAGTCAGGCAACGCCTTACTGAGGCTTGGCTTCAGTTTTTGGTTTGCCGAAGTGCCACTCGTAAACCACAAATTTGAAGTCTTTCAAGTCGCCCTTGTCGTCGAAGCTCAGGTCGCCAGTTGGAGTCTTGAAGGTGCCTTTGTGGATGGCTTCAGCCACTTTGGCAGTGTCTTCGGACTTGGCAGCCTTGATGCCGTCGGCGATGACGGTCACAGCGGAGTAGGCCGGGAACACGAACGGACCACTTGGATCTTCTTTCTTGGCTTTGAACGCGTCAGCCAGGGCGATGTTGGCCGGATCCTGGTCGAAGGATTTCGGCAGGGTCACCAGCAGACCTTCGGAAGCGTCTTTGGCGATCTGCGAAATGGAGTCGTTACCCACGCCTTCCGGACCCATGAACTTGGCTTTCAGGCCTTTTTCACTGGCTTGACGCAGGATCAGACCCAGTTCCGGGTGGTAGCCGCCGTAGTAGACGAAGTCGACGTTGGCTTGCTTGAGCTTGGCGATCATCGACGAGAAGTCTTTGTCGCCGGCGTTGATGCCTTCGAACACGGCAACCTTGACGCCTTTGCCTTCCAGGGTTTTCTTCACGGCGCTGGCGATGCCTTCACCGTATTGCTGTTTGTCGTGCAGAACGGCAACGATTTTCGGTTTTACGAAGTCGGCAATGTAGTTACCGGCGGCAGGGCCTTGGGCGCTGTCCAGACCGATGGTGCGGAACACCATTTTGTAACCACGAGTGGTGATGTCCGGGCTGGTGGCAGCCGGGGTGATCATGATCACGCCTTCGTCTTCGTAAATGTCCGAAGCCGGTTGGGTGGAGCTGGAGCACAGGTGACCGACCACGAACTTGACGCCGTCGTTGACGACTTTGTTCGCGACCGCTACCGCTTGTTTTGGATCACAGGCGTCATCGTATTCAACGGCTTCGAGTTTCTTGCCGTCTACGCCGCCTTTGGCGTTGATCTGTTCGATGGCCATTTTTGCGCCACTGAACTGCATGTCGCCGTATTGGGCTACAGGGCCGGTTTTAGGGCCGGCGATGCCGATCTTGATGGTGTCAGCTGCGAACGAATGGCTGGCAACCCCGGCCAGAACCATAGCGGCAAACAGTTTGGAAATCTGCTTAGTAGCCTTAGTCATAGTGCTCCACTCTTACTGTTGTAGTTTTTATAGTCCTGGCGCCGTAGCAGCAGAACCGGGTCAGATATCTTCGATATCCTCCGGAAAATGCCCCCGGCAACTGTACCGGTACAGTGTAGAGCGCCAATTGTTAGCCTGGGAAGCTAGCGCCAGGGGGCAAAACCTGAGGGTGTCGCTTTATTGAAAGAAAAAGACAGAATGGCGGCGGGGGTTATAGCTGAAATATCAGCAATCCTTGGCTTTCCTGCTGTTTTCAATCGGTAACTCAATTGCATCCGGGTTTTTCTGCCAGACCACCAACGTTATGATTACGTCGATTTCTTTTCCGGACAGGACCCATGACTCAAGAACCTAGCACCCTCTATGCCAAGCTGCTTGGTGAAACCGCATCTATTACCTGGAAGGAGCTTGAGCCGTTCTTCGCCAAGGGTGCCCTATTGTGGGTCGACCCCGGTCTGGATTTGATTGCTGCGGCGGAAGCAGTAGCGACCGATGAAGGCGAGAAAGTGGCTGCCTGGCTGGCCGCCGACAAGGTCGCCAAGCTGTCTGAAACGCGGGCGCTGGATCTTTTTGAACGTGATCCGCAGCTGTGGGCAGTGGTCGTTTCACCGTGGATTCTGATCCAGGAAAGGGCGACGAGCTGAATGGATGCACTTAATTGGTGCGCGGCATTGCCGGGCAAAAGTGTGTAGCCGAGTAGCGTGATGGCATGTTGCCGTAGAGAAAGGCCACAGAAGGGTCTTGGCGAGGGTGACGTAAACGTAACGGGAACAGTTTATTGAGCAGCCTGATGGCTGCTTAATTGTTTCTGGATGTTGGGATTTGTGGTGAATCTGATGCCGCCATCGCGAGCAGGCTCGCTCCCACAATGTGATCGCATTCTTCCTGAAAGAACGCGGGCCCCTGTGGGAGCGAGCTTGCTCGCGATTGGGGCGCTGCTGATTAAGCGGTCTTGCCAGTATGGTTGTTCAGCGAAATAACCTTAGTCTTGCCAATCCGGTGACGATAAATCTCGCGCAAGTACTTGATCGCCTTCTTCACGCAATCCCGGGACAGACGAATGTCATTGATCGAGACGAACTTGTCTTTGTCGTTGATCAGTTCGCGGTACTTCTTTTCGTACATCGGTTTGATCGCGTACCAGTTGGTGTCGAGGATCTTCGCCGGGTTCTCGAACTCATTAAGCAGCTCGTCGATCCGGTCTTCGTCGAAATCTTCATTAATGATGAAGTCCAGGATCGAGTTATCCAGAGTCTCGTCAAAGCGGTACGGGTTTTTCGCGAAGCAGCGCTTGATGAAGGCTACGATCAGCGTCAGGAAGTCGTCCGACAGGCACGGGCTCTTGGCGATCAGGGTGGTCAGCGACAGGTTGGCCGAGGCGCCGATGACCAGCGCATAACGCTTGAGCGTGGTGTTCGGGAACAGGCTGTTGAGGTGAGTCTTCAACCGGTTCAGGTCCATGTAGGACAGCTTGTAGTCCTTTGGCAGCGAAACAATCGAGACCACCGACGAGCAGTTCTTGAAGAAGTGCAGGTCGTGCAAGGCGGCCGCGTCATACCCCGAGTTCTTGTACTGCTCCAGCGAGGCGCGATAGCGCTTGGATTCGATCGGCAACAGGCTGATGCCTTCGATCGCCTGGGTCACTTTGTTGAAGTGCGGCAAGTCGATGGAGCGGAAGAACAGGTCGTCGATGTTCAGGCGCTGCGGTTCTTTCTCGAACACCTTGAACTTGTCGCTGCTCGGCGGCGGGGTTTCCGGCACCACGGACTCGGCGTAGGCAATCGCTACGGGGCCGGCCAGGCTCATGAACAGGTCATTGGCGTCGAGGCGAATGGTTTCGCCAATGTCGATGCCAGCCCGACGGAAATAGTTCTGGTCGTAGTCGGTGGTCACCGCCTGCGCCGTCAGAATGTTGAAGATCTGCTGTGAGATGTACTGGTTAGCGTGCTTTTCCATCGCGTTGACGTCGATGTTCTGGATATTGCCGTCATCGCTTTCTTCGGCATAACGCATGATGTCGTTGGAGATCAGCATCATGGCGTTCCATGGGCGGATACGACCCATGACACTGGCTTCGCTGCTGTCTTCGTTGGCGAAGTTGTAGGAGAAGTCCCACTCTTCCGACAGGTATTTACACAGCAGACGACCGGCGTTGATGTGCAGCGCCTCGGACATTTCGCTGCGGTGATCGGAAATGTTCGGCAACACACAAATGCCGCTGGTGAAGATCGGCTCGAAGACGAAGGAATGACCGCTCTTGCCGTCGTGCTCGTCCATCGGTTTGGTATCGAACGTCTTGTTCATGTACGAGTGCTGCTGGGCCAGGCCGAATTCCGAGGCCATGCCCGAACCGGTACCGCCACCGGCGCTGAAAATCGAGAAGTACAGGCGCGACTGGTTGGCCTTGATCCCGCAGCTGTCGATCAGGTACGAATGAATCATCTTCCAGTCAGGGCTGGAGAAACGCTGGGTGTCCTTGTTCAGGATGATCTTGGCCAGGTACTGACCGAGGATTGGCGCGTTACCGGCGCCACCGGCGTGGACTTCCGACAAGTCCATGATCTTCATTTTGCTGTAGTCGCGCAGGAAACCGCTTTTTTCGCCCTTGCGCGAGAAGCGGATGCGACCGGCGATGTCTTTGTCCAGGTCGCCGAGCATGACCAACGGTTCTACCAGGAACACCGGTTTGGTGGCCTTGTTCGGCCCCAGGCGCAGGTTGTTGCGAATCCACTGTGCCGGGCTGTAGCCCTTTTCGGCGAAGCGTTTGTCCGGCGACAGGCGATCTTCGTTATTGAATTCGTTGAGGTAGAACTTGCGGGCGTTGTACACCAGTTCGGCGACGTCCAGCGCGATGTTCGAACCGCAGCGGCCCAGGCCGATCAAGCACACCGACGGGAATTCCTGATCGCTGTGATGTTCACTGTCGCCTTCCAGATGCGGTGGGCGCGGGAACACCATGTCGCGCAGACCGTCGAGATTATCGAGGATGCGGTCGGTATTGGTTTCGGTGAAGTACAGGTATTGCTGAGTCGCCAACGGGCGCGATGGCGTCAATGGCTTCGACGGTGCGGGGCTGTTTGCCGCGGGGCTCAACGTCAGATCGGATATCGCAGTGGCCGGATTGTTTTTAGAAGTCATTGTGCGCCATGTACCTGGGCTGGTTGGTTGGGCGACACGATGTCGTCGAACCATCACGGATGGGATCTCGCGTCTTTTTTTAGCGCGTATTTGGCCCAAGCGTCAGGGCCTTGGCCTGAGCATCACTCGGGGGAATCCTTTCCTAAGTCATGATGAATCGGCCAATATTTACCGATCTTTAATCAAAAGGAGGCCAAATGATGGCAGCGTTACCTTCACTCGGGTTTGCGGGGGTCGGCCTGATGGGCTTGCCGATGTGCCGGCGTCTGCTGGCAGCGGGTTATCCGCTGACGGTGTGGAACCGTAATCCAGCCAAGTGCGCGCCGCTGGTCGACGCCGGTGCTCGACAGGTCGCCACGCCGGCTGAGCTGTGCCAGCACGCCGACGTGGTGATGTTGTGCCTGGCGAACACGTCGGTGGTTCGTGAGGTGGTGTTTGGTGCGGCAGGGATTGCGCAAGGTGCGAAAAGCGGTCAACTGCTGGTGGATTTTTCCAGCCTGGAACCTACCGTGACGCGGGAAATGGCAACGGCGCTGGTCAGCCAAACCGGTATGAGCTGGCTGGATGCACCAGTGTCCGGCGGAGTGGTCGGGGCCGAGGCTGGCAGCCTGGCGATCATGGTGGGCGGAGAAGCGGAGGATCTTGAGCGCGTCAGGCCTGTGCTGTTGAGCCTCGGCCAGCGTGTGACTCACATGGGCGCCGTCGGAGCGGGGCAGGTAACCAAGGCCTGCAATCAGATGATCGTCGCCTGCAACGCGCTGGTTATCGCTGAAGTCGTGGCGTTGGCCGAGCGTTCCGGGGTGCAGGCCAGTCTGATCGCCGAGGCGCTGGCAGGCGGGTTTGCCGATTCAAAGCCCTTGCAGATCCTGGGTCCGCAAATGGCCGAAAGCCGTTTCGAACCGGTGAAATGGCATGTGCGCACGCTGCTCAAGGACCTCGACACCGCGGTGAAGTTTTCCCTTGAGCAAGGCTCGGCCACCCCGATCAGTGGACTGGCCGCACAACTGATGCGACTGCATGGGAGCCAGGGATTCCTGGAAAAAGATCCGTCGACGCTAGTGCAGTTGTACCGCGAGCCAGACTCAAAGGGCTGACAATGTGCGGGTGCTTGCGCTGGTTGATTTCGCTCAGCACGGGACGCAATTCCGCCAGCGGTACCGGACGACTGAGCAGGTAGCCCTGCACGAAGTCGCAGCCGTTACGCTCCAGAAACTCGTATTGCTCAAGGGTTTCGACGCCTTCGGTCACCACCTGCAAATGCAGCGTGTGGGCCATGACGATGATCGCTTGAACGATTTCCATGTCCTGGGTGGCCTTGGGAATGTCCTGGATGAACGAGCGGTCGATCTTCAGCGTGTTGAGTGGCAGCCGTTTGAGATAGGCCAGTGATGAGTAACCGGTGCCGAAGTCATCAATCGACAGCGACACGCCGAGGGCACGAATCTGGCGCAGCAACACCAGCGTATCGGCGATGTTGCCCATCAGCGCATTTTCGGTCACTTCCAGTTCCAGTCGCTGCGGCGTCACTCCGGCAACCCGCAGCGCGTGTTCGATTTCATCGGCCAATTCTTCGCGCGCCAGGTTCAGGGGCGAGCAGTTCACGGCGATGTGGAGTTCTTCGCAACCCTGACGCGACAACTCGCCAAGATCCTCACAGGCTTTGCGCAGGACCCAGTTGTCCAGTTCGGCGATCAGGCCGTTGGCCTCGGCGATGGCAATGAACCGGTCTGGTACCAGCAGTCCGTGAACCGGATGTTGCCAGCGGACCAGCGCTTCAAGTTTGCTGACGTGAGCGGTTTTCAGGTCATAGATCGGTTGGTAATAGAGCATCAGTCCGGTGTTTTCGCGCAGGGCGTGGCGCAGTTCTTCTTCCAGTTGCAGTTCCAGCGTCGCGCGGGTTTTCAGGTCTTCGCTGAAGAAATTCAGGCCATTGCGCCCGCTGTCCTTTGACTGATACAGCGCCAGGTCAGCGTTTTTCAGCAACTCTTCACAGGTCTTGCCATCTTGCGGAAACAAGCTGATGCCGATACTGGTGGTCATGACCATGCGCCGCCCGGACAGCTCGATGGGCTCCTTCATTTTCGCCATGATGCGCTGGGCCATGTGCCGCGCTTCATCACGATCATGCAGGCCGATGAGGATGCAAAACTCGTCGCCTCCGAAGCGCGCAACCACATCTTCGTGGCTGCGCACCGAGCACTTTATGTGGTCAGCCAGGACTTTGAGCAATTCGTCGCCGGCATCATGGCCGAGGCTGTCGTTGATCCGCTTGAAATGGTCGATGTCCAGGAACAGCACCGCCAGCATGCCGCCTTCGTTGGTTTTCTCCATGAGCTTCTCGGCAAAAATCTGGTTGAAGCCACGGCGGTTGATCAGGTTGGTCAGTGGGTCGTAGTGCGCCACCTGTTGTAACGACATTCTCGCCTGGTCCAGTTGACTGAGCAGGGCGTTGACCCGTTGCAGATCGTGTTCCTTGTTTTGCAGCTTCTTGTCCGCCATCGCCGCGCTGATGCTGCTGCCGATGATCAGCAGCGTCATGATCGCCACCGTCAGACCCAGTTGCAGATGATTGTTTACGCCGGGCAGCGGCTGGAGGCTGTCGGCGGGCAGCACCAGATTGAAGGCGGCCATGCCGGTGAAGTGCATGCTGATGATGCCTGCCCCGAGCACCAGACTGGCGCTGTATTTGAGCAGTTGATGGAACAGACCGGTGCCGTCGCGCAGATGACTTGATATCAGCAGGGCTGCAAGGCTGGCACCGATGGCGATCACAATGGAGAGGGCGAATAGCGTGGGTTGGTAATAGGCCATCGCACTCGAACGCATGGCGGTCATGCCCACGTAATGCATGGTGGCGATGCCCAGGCCAATGCAGATCGAAGCCTGGAGATATTGCCAAAAACTCAGGTGGGGATGACTGAGAGTATGCATGGTCAGCCACGAGGCGAGCAGGGCGATCAACAGAGAAAGGAGAGTGATGGGTAATTCATATTGAATGTCGATCGGAGCCTGAAACGCTAGCATGCCAATGAAGTGCATGGCCCAGATACCGCCCGCCAGGCAACTGGCGCCGACCCAGCGCCAGAGCCGCTGCGAGGCGGGTTTTTCCACGTGACCGACCCGTTCGGCCATGTCCAATGTGGCAAAGCTGCCGACACAGGCGACCAAATACGCCAGCAGTACCAGAAAAGGGTCATGTGTGCAGTTGAGTATTACCTGGCCGTTCGCCGTCAGCTCGGTAATGAAATTCAAACCAAGCCACTCCATAGCATGCCCCATTGTCATCCTGGCTGGCGCCATGAACGCTGGCGAATGCTTTGGAGTATAGAAGGCATGTTTAGAGTGCAAACGATAGTGGCACATCGGCCCTAACCATTTTTGAATTAGCGTTAGAGCGTTTGGAAATAAATGTTGTATCAGCTGCGACATCCTCCATGGGCGGATATCAGCTTTACAAATAATGACAGACAGCTCTGGCGCGCCTGACTAGATTGCAGGTTCCGGGCTCGGATGCGCAGGCAGTGAAGCCCCAATAACAATAAAAGAGACGGACCCATGCAGAACTCGACCCAAGCGGCGAATGCCTGGCGCATTCTGTTCCTGCTGTTCCTGGCCAACCTGTTCAACTTCTTCGACCGCACCATTCCGGCCATCATCATCGAACCGATCCGCATGGAATGGCACCTCAGTGACTTTCAGCTGGGGATCATCGGTACCGCATTCACCCTCGTTTATGCCATTGCCGGCCTGCCTCTGGGACGGATGGCCGATACCGGTTCGCGCAGTAAATTGATGGGCTGGGGCCTGGCGGCATGGAGCGGGCTGACAGCAGTCAACGGACTGGTGGGGAGTTTCTGGGCTTTCCTGATCGTGCGCATGGGCGTCGGCATCGGTGAAGCCAGTTACGCACCGGCCGCCAACTCGCTGATCGGCGACCTGTTCCCGGCCCACCGCCGGGCGCGGGCGATGGGCATTTTCATGCTCGGCCTGCCTTTGGGGTTGCTGCTGGCATTCTTCACCATCGGCGCGATGGTCAAGGCGTTCGACAGCTGGCGCGCGCCGTTCTTTATCGCGGCAGTGCCGGGGCTGATCCTTGCGATCTTCATGTTCTACATCAAAGAACCGAAACGCGGCGCCGCAGAGAGTGTGCAAGTCTCGCAGGAGCGCGTAGACCGGCCGATCCGTCGGGTGCTGGCGGTGCCGACTTTCCTGTGGCTGGTGATGGCGGGGCTGTGTTTCAACTTCGCCACGTATGCCTGCAACTCGTTTCTGGTGCCGATGCTGCAGCGCTATTTCCTGATGCCGTTACAGGAAGCGGCGGTGGCGACCGGGGTGATCGTCGGCGTGACCGGGTTGTTCGGCCTGACACTGGGCGGTTGGGTCGCGGACAAGATTCACCAGCGGGTGGCCAATGGGCGACTGCTGTTTGCCGCGTTCAGCTTGATCATCTCGACGGTGTGCACGGCTTGGGCGCTGCATTCCGGGCGGATCGAGATCGGGGTATTTGTGGCGGTGTTCAGTGTGGGCTGGTTGTTTGCCTACAACTTCTACACCTGCGTTTATACCGCCATTCAGGACGTAGTCGAGCCGCGCTTGCGGGCTACGGCCATGGCGCTGTTCTTTGCCGGATTGTATTTGCTGGGTGGTGGTTTGGGGCCGGTGGTAGTGGGCGCATTGTCCGACCACTTTGCACATACGGCGATGCTCTCGGCCGGCGCTGGACAGATGACCGAGGCGTTCAAGGCTGTCGGCTTGCATGACGCGATGTATTTGATCCCGGTGGCGCTGTTTTTCACCATGGTGTTTCTGTTCCTGGCTTCGCGTTGTTTTGTGCGCGATGCCAAGCGGATGAAGGAAGGGTTGGTGGCGGTGGTTGAGCCTGGGGTTTCTGTAGCGCCCGCGGTTTAAGATCAAAAGATCGCAGCCTTCGGCAGCTCCTACCTTGGAATGCGTACACCCGTAGGAGCTGCCGAAGGCTGCGATCTTGGCGTCATCGGTATAACCACAGACCTACAGAATGCAAAAAGGCCCGCATCACTGCGGGCCTTTTGTTTTAGCGGTGGAGCAGGAGAGTTAACCCGCCACCAACACCCGAATCGCTTCCAGTCGCAGCGCAGCCTTGTCGAGCATGGCCAGGCCTTGCTCGCGTTGCTTGCGCAGGGCCACCAGTTCGCTGTCACGCACGGTCGGGTTGACCGCTTGCAACGCGGTCAGGCGCGCCAGTTCTTCATCGGTGTCGGCGGCCAGACGACGCTGCGCCTCAGCCACGCGCTCGGCGTGACGCGGGAAGATCTTCTCTTCACCGGCGTTGATCCGTGGCGTCAGCTGATCGCGCTGGGCCTGGATGAACTTGTTGGCGCTGGCACGCGGCACGCTTTCCAGCTGATCGTTAAGGGTTTCGAACGAGACCCGGGCCGACAGGTCATTACCGTTGGCATCGAGCAGGCAGCGCAGGGCGGCCGGCGGCAAGTAACGGCCCAACTGCAGCGAGCGCGGAGCAACCACTTCGCTGACGTAGAGCAGTTCGAGCAACACGGTGCCAGGTTTCAGCGCCTTGTTCTTGATCAGCGCCACGGCGGTGTTGCCCATGGAGCCGGACAAGACCAGGTCCATGCCGCCCTGAACCATCGGGTGTTCCCAGGTAATGAACTGCATGTCTTCGCGAGACAGCGCCTGGTTGCGGTCGTAAGTGATGGTCACGCCTTCGTCGTCGCCCAGCGGGAAGCTGGCGTCGAGCATTTTTTCGCTCGGCTTGAGGATCAGCGCGTTTTCCGAGTGGTCTTCGCTGTCGATGCCGAAGGCGTCGAACAGGGTTTCCATGTAGATCGGCAGGGCGAACTGGTCGTCTTGCTCAAGGATGTCCTCGACCAGTGCATCACCTTCGCCGGCACCGCCGGAATTGAGTTCCAGCAAGCGGTCGCGGCCGGTGTGCAGCTCGGCTTCCAGGCGTTCGCGCTCGGCGCGGGCTTCGTCGATCAGCGCTTGCCACTCGCCGTCGTCGGCATTTTCCAGTAGCGGCAGCAGGCGCGGGCCGAACTGATGCTGCAGGGCGTTACCGGTCGGGCAGGTGTTGAGGAACGCGTTCAGCGCTTCGTGGTACCACTGGAACAGGCGCTCTTGCGGGCTGGTTTCCAGGTACGGCACGTGCAGTTCGATGATGTGCTTCTGGCCGATCCGGTCCAGACGACCGATACGCTGCTCCAGCAGGTCCGGGTGGGCCGGCAGATCAAACAGCACCAAGTGGTGCGAGAACTGGAAGTTACGACCTTCACTGCCGATTTCCGAGCAGATCAACACTTGCGCGCCAAATTCTTCGTCGGCGAAGTAGGCAGCGGCGCGGTCACGCTCGAGGATGTTCATGCCTTCGTGGAAGACCGTGGCCGGGATGCCGGAGCGCACGCGCAGGGCGTCTTCCAGGTCCATGGCGGTTTCGGCGTGGGCGCAGATCACCAGCACTTTGGTGCGCTTGAGCATCTTCAGCTGATCGATCAGCCACTCGACGCGCGGGTCGAATTTCCACCAGCGTTCTTCTTCGTTGGCGTCCGGCTGGGCCTGGAAGCTGACTTCCGGGTACAGCTCGGCGTGATCGCCCAACGGCAGTTCGAGGTATTCGTCCGGGCACGGCAGCGGGTACGGGTGCAGTTTGCGCTCCGGGAAACCCTGTACCGCGGCGCGGGTGTTGCGAAACAGCACGCGGCCTGTGCCGTGGCGGTCCAGCAGTTCGCGGACCAGACGGGCGCTGGCTTCGATATCGCCATCGTTGACCGCAGCCAGCAAGGCTTCGCCTTCGTTGCCGAGGAAACCGTGAATGGTCTTGTGCGCTTCAGGCGACAGGCGCCCCTTGTCCAGCAACTCCTGAACGGCTTCGGCCACCGGGCGATAGTTTTCGCTCTCGGCGCGGAAGGCGTGCAGGTCATGGAAACGGTTTGGGTCGAGCAGGCGCAGACGCGCAAAGTGGCTGTCCTGACCTAGTTGTTCCGGGGTCGCGGTCAGCAGCAGGACGCCGGGAATGACTTCGGCCAGTTGCTCGACCAGCGAGTATTCGGGGCTGGCCTTGTCTTCGTGCCACACCAGGTGGTGGGCTTCGTCGACGACCATCAGGTCCCAACCGGCGGCGAACAGTGCGTCCTGGGCCTTCTCGTCTTCCACCAGCCACTCGAGTGCAACCAGCGCGAGCTGGGTGTCTTCGAACGGGTTGGCGGCATCGCTTTCGATGAAGCGTTCTTCGTCGAACAGCGCGACTTGCAGGTTGAAGCGGCGGCGCATCTCCACCAGCCACTGGTGCTGCAGGTTCTCCGGAACCAGGATCAGCACGCGGTTGGCGCGGCCCGAGAGCAGTTGGCGATGGATCACCAGACCGGCTTCGATGGTTTTGCCCAGGCCCACTTCGTCTGCCAGCAAAACCCGCGGTGCAATGCGGTCGGCGACTTCACGGGCGATGTGCAGCTGGTGCGCGATCGGTTGCGCACGCACGCCACCGAGGCCCCAAAGCGCGGACTGCAACTGGCGGCTGGTGTGTTCCAGGGTGTTGTATCGCAGGGAGAACCAGGCAAGAGGGTCGATCTGCCCGGCGAACAAACGATCGCTGGCCAGACGGAACTGAATGAAGTTCGACAGTTGGGTTTCCGGTAGGGTAACCACTTCGTTCTGCCCGTTGAGGCCGTGGTAAACCAGCAGGCCGTCGACGTCGTCGACTTCTTGTACGGTCAGTTTCCAGCCTTCGAAGTGAGTGATCGAGTCACCCGGCGAAAACCGCACGCGGGTGAGGGGCGCATTCCGTAGCGCGTACTGGCGAGTCTCGCCAGTGGCCGGGTAGAGCACGGTCAACAAGCGGCCGTCCTGTGCCAGAACGGTGCCTAAACCCAGCTCGGCTTCGCTGTCACTGATCCAGCGTTGCCCCGGTTGATACTGCTGCGCCATGCTGCCTGACTCCCACCTTGAAAAAGCGGGCTATCTTAACGGAATCGGCCCTCCAGACCAAAAGGTTTACGGCGTAGGAACTGCCGAAGGCTGCGATCTTTTGATCTTGGGGAACGCTTGAGTTCTATGTTGTCCGATAAAGATCGCAGCCTGCGGCAGCTCCTACAAGTGCCAAACGGGTCACAGTTTGCGACCGATGGCTCAAGTCGCCATCCCCGCAGCCGACAGCCTGCTGACAGGAGACTAATAATTATGCTGCCACCGATGCTCCCCTTGAGTGCCGTGCCAATCACCTCACAGCAGGATCCGATTCGCCAGCGGCCGGATATTCCCCCCGTGGTGCCGGTGCAGGAAAGCTCCAACGAAAGCACCATCGACCTGCAACAGCGCGATCCGGAAGAGGCGGCGTTTCAGCTGCGCGAGGAACAGCGCCGCAAGCAGGAACAGCAAAGGCGCCGCCGCGAAGCCGATGAAGATCCCGAAGAGCACCTGGCGATTCCCGGTGACGAGCTCAATGCCGACAATACCGTGCCGGTGGCGCCATTGATGGAAGATCAGCCACGGCAGGGTTTGTGGGTCGATATCCAGATTTGAGCTCACGGCTGGTCAGCGCTGCCATCAGACCGCATTATTGGCACATCCTTGCCTGCAGATGCGGCAACTGAATTTCATTCCAGGCGATGCACTGAGCACCATGAGCCAAGACGACAAGCTGATCGACCTCAACGCCGAACGCGCCAAGCGGGTTCATGACCTTAATGAAAAGCGCCTGAACGAAGTGCGCCAGGCGTTCGAGCACGCCATGCCGTTGGGTAAAGCGAAGAAAAAGCCGAAGAACAAACCGAAAAAGCGTTGAAACACCCTGCATCGGTTGATGCAGGTCAGTTATTTTCCCTCCTTTACGCCCAGTCTCGGGCGACATTGATCCCGGTCAATTTTTTCTCCTGCCTGATTGGTTAACTTAGCCCCATCGCAACAAGGCAAGTGCAGGAGGCCAGTCATGTTTTTCGACAACGTGGTGATCGCCGGAGTGCTGACAGTCGGCCTCATGGTTCTGTTTTTTGCAGGGTTTGGATTTTTTATCTGGAAGGATTCGCATAAGCGCAAACCGTAGGTCTTTCTGGAAGCAATGAGCACGCAAGGCATTTTGGGCAACTTCGGTTGCCCTTTTTTTTGTGTCTGAAAATCTTTGCATGATCGTTCCCACGCGTGGGAACGATCTATACCGAAATGCGGGCAATAAAAAGGCGCGAACCTCACGGGACGCGCCTTTTTTAGCAGCGATGTATCAGCTGCCCAGTGCCTTCGACGCCAGCCAGAACAGGCCGGCCGACAGGCTCACTGTGGCTGGCAGGGTCAGGACCCAGGCCAGCAGGATGGTTCTGACGGTGCCGCCTTGCAGGCCGCTTTTGTTGGCGACCATGGTGCCGGCCACACCCGAGGACAGGACGTGGGTGGTGGACACCGGCAGGCTGAAGATGTTGGCCATGCCGATCAGGCTTGCGGTAGTGATCTGAGCCGACATGCCTTGGGAGTAAGTCATGCCCTGCTTGCCGATCTTCTCGCCGATGGTCAGTACCACGCGTTTCCAGCCGACCATGGTACCCAGGCCGAGGGCCAGGGCGACCGCCAGGATCACCCAGAACGGGGCGTATTCGGTGGTGGTGGTCAAGTCTTTGCGCAGCTTGTTCAGGTCAGCCTTTTCACGGGGCGCGAGGCCTGGCAGCTTGCCGACTTTCTTCGCCGTGTCGTCCAGGCAGAGCAGGTAGCGACGCACTTCGATGCGGCTTTCCGACGGCAGCGAGTGGTAGTCGGCTACACCTTTAAGGGTGCCGAGCAGGGCGGTAATGGTCGGTTCGGTCTGTTGCGGGTTGCAACGGAATTTCTCCGGCAGATCACCTCCCACGCTTTTGCCCAGGGCCAGGTATTCACCCAGCGTATCGGCATTGCGCTTGTAGAACTGGCTCAGGTGCAGGGTCGCGTCGCGAGTCCGTTCGATCTGGTAAGTCGTGCTGCCCAGGTCGAGAACGAACTGCGCCGGTACGATACCGATCAGCACCAGCATGATCAGGCCGATACCTTTCTGGCCATCGTTGGAGCCGTGCACGAAGCTCACGGCCATGGCTGAAATGACCAGCACCAGGCGGTTCCAGAACGGCGGGTGTTTCTTGTCGTCGATCTTGCGGCGCTGTTCCGGTGTCTTGTGCATCTTCGACAGTGGACGCCACCATTTAAGGCCGATCAATATCAGAGCGGCGACCAGGAAGCCCGCCATTGGCGAGAACACCAGGGACGCACCGATATCAATTGCCTTCTGCCAGTTCACGCCATCAGCCAACGGAATGTCGTTGATCAAGGCGTTGGCAAGGCCGACACCGAGGATCGACCCGATCAGCGTATGGGAGCTGGAAGCCGGGATACCGAAGTACCAGGTGCCCAGGTTCCAGGTGATAGCGGCGGCGAGCAGCGAGAACACCATGGCCAGCCCGTGACCGGTGTTCACATTGATCAGCAGCTCTACCGGCAGCAGGTGGACGATGGCATACGCCACGCCGACACCGCCCAGCAGCACGCCGAGAAAGTTGAACACACCGGAAAAAAACACCGCCAGATGGGGCGGCATGGCTTTGGTGTAGATAACAGTGGCCACCGCGTTAGCGGTGTCATGAAAGCCGTTGATGAACTCGAAGGCGAGGACAAAGGCCAGGGCGAGCAAGAGGCTCACAAGCACCCAAGCATCTAGTCCGCTGAATAAATCGATCATGAAGGTTTTCTGACCCGGTCGTAAGGGGGCGCGATTATGCCAGAAAAGACTGCTAATCGATGCACTAGGTGCTCATCGGTAACATTCTTCAACGAATTAATTTGTGGCAGCAGCCCAAGCCCCAGGTTTTTACTGGGTTTTCCAAGTCATTGAATTTCTTTGAAAAGGCCGCAGCCACAAGGCGTCCTCTCGTAGGAGCAAGAGGTTTTAACGCTTGTGTGGAATATCTGAAAAGAGGGCCAGACATGCGCCATTTGCCTCATCCCGTGGCTGAGGTGGCCGCTGCCCGCTCGTAGCGGGCGCGAAAGGCATCATCGATACATCCCGTTTTTAACGGGTGCAGACGCAGACCCTTGAAAGGATTCAGGCGAGGGCTTATGGTTCTTCGGCTTTGAGTTCCTTTTCCATTTTCTGCAATTCTTGAGTGAAAGCCTGATCCTGAACGGTGGCGCGTTTACGCCAGGGTTTGCGTTCCGGTTCGGGCTGAGCGGCGTAGGTGGTGACTTCCCCGCCGTAAACTTCCTTGTAACGTTGTTCCTGGCGCTCAAGTTCCGCGCGCAGTTCGTCTTTCGTCACAGTGCTACCTGATTGAGTTGAGATAAATTCTGGTGAAACGCGCTGCATCAAATGTATTTGACCACGCTCGCCGAAAGCACAAGGCCCGCAAAGGCATCATTTTTTACGGCATTGCGATCAATTACTTCCATGTTGCAGGCGGCCACGGCACCAGAGATAAACAGCTGTCGTAGCATCAGTTTCCTGTTTCAGCGAACGCCTTGGCTAAGCATATGAAATGAGTGTCAGGCGCTTGCTGCGGGTAACGGCGATGGAACATCGCGCTACCGGGTGGCGGAATCGGCAATTAAAACCCGGTCACCACTTAATTGCATTATAGCGGTCGATTCGAAGAACACTATCGCCAAAGAGTTAAAAGTGGGTCTTGATGTGTGATTGTTTTGTTACTCGCAACTTTATACGGCTAACTAGGTCGTTCGGCGGCACGACTTTACAGTGATGTCTTTCTGACGCCATTAAGTCGAACAAGTTAGGACAATTACATCAACCCTTCTAGTCTGCGTCAGAGCCAGTGTAAAAACAGGTGCGAGCTCGTTCAATAATCGGCTGGTCCGATTGCGATTATCGCTCGACGGTTCGATAATCGAACGGTCTTGGCTGGCCGGGGTTGTGTGAGGGACCGGCTGCCGCTTGTAATAGCCGCTGAACCGTGTGGGAAAAGGACCTTAAATGAACGATCAAATGCGCAATTCCTTCGCTTCAGTGGCGCCGCCGATCGTTGCCTCGCCCGCCAAGCGGATCCAGGCACTGACCGGCGACCCGGATTTCATGACATCCCTGGCCCGTGGCCTGGCCGTGGTGCAAGCGTTCCAGGAGCGCAAACGTCACCTCACCATCGCCCAGATCAGTCACCGCACGGAAATTCCCCGCGCCGCTGTGCGACGTTGCCTGCACACGCTGATCAAACTCGGCTACGCCACCACCGACGGCCGCACGTATTCGCTGCTGCCTAAAGTACTGACGCTTGGTCATGCCTATGTGTCCTCGACGCCGCTGGCGGTTTCCGCTCAGCCCTACCTGGACCGCATGAGTGAGCAACTTCATGAAGCCTGCAACATGGCCACTCTGGAAGGCGATGACATCTTGTACATCGCTCGTTCGGCCACCACTCAGAGACTGATTTCCGTTGACCTGTCGGTGGGTGGTCGCCTGCCCGCCTATTGCACTTCGATGGGCCGGATTCTTCTCGCGGCGCTGGACGACACGTCACTGCGCGAGTACCTCGACCATGCAGAGCTGCAAGCCAAGACCAGCCGAACCCTGCATACCCCCGAGGCGTTGCTCGAATGCCTGCAAGAGGTGCGGCAGCAAGGCTGGTGCATCGTCGATCAGGAACTGGAGCAGGGCCTGCGCTCGATTGCCGTTCCGGTGTACGACGCTTCCGGCCAAGTGGTCGCGGCGCTCAATGTCAGTACCCACGCCGGCCGAGTCAGCCGCAACGAGCTGGAACAACGTTTCCTGCCTGGCCTTCTGAGCGCGAGTCGCGACCTCAGCGCGCAACTCTTTGCGTAAGCCATTTGCCTAAGCTGTTCGATAAACGCACAGACTCGCGTTTATCGAATTGACGCTCTTTCCCCAAGATCACTAATGTCGCGGCAGCGCCAGCCTTGGCTGGCTCCTATCCGACTGCGTTCTTTGCGTGGAATAAAAATAATGAACCAGCCCCAGTCTGCTGTAGGAAACTGCCTCGACGTGCAGTCCTTCATCAATGCTCAACCCATTTCGCGCTACCAATGGCGAGTGGTGATCCTGTGTTTCCTGATTGTTTTCCTCGATGGCCTCGACACGGCGGCCATGGGCTTCATCGCGCCCGCCCTGTCTCAGGATTGGGGCATCGACCGCGCCAGTCTCGGCCCGGTGATGAGCGCGGCGTTGATCGGCATGGTCTTCGGCGCACTGGGTTCTGGCCCATTGGCTGACCGCTTCGGGCGAAAAATCGTACTGGTGGGCGCGGTGCTGTTGTTCGGCGCGTTCAGCCTGGCTTCGGCTTACAGCACCAACGTCGATCAGTTGCTGGTACTGCGTTTCCTCACCGGCCTGGGCCTTGGCGCGGGTATGCCGAACGCCACGACGCTACTGTCCGAATACACCCCGGAGCGCAAGAAATCCCTGCTGGTGACCAGCATGTTCTGCGGCTTCAACCTCGGCATGGCGGGCGGCGGTTTCATTTCCGCCAAACTGATTCCGGCCTTTGGTTGGCACAGTCTGCTGATGATCGGCGGGATTTTGCCGCTGATCCTCGCCGTCGTATTGCTGTTCTGGCTGCCGGAATCGGCACGCTACCTCGTCGTCCGCAATCGCGGTACTGACAAAGTGCGCAAGACCCTGGCGCCCATCGATCCAACTGTCGTCGCCCAGGCTTCCAGCTTCAGCGTGCCGGAACAGAAAACCGTGAAGGCCCGCAACGTGTTCGCGGTGATCTTCTCCGGCACCTACAGCACCGGCACCTTGTTGCTGTGGCTGACCTACTTCATGGGGCTGGTGATCGTTTATCTGCTGACCAGTTGGCTGCCGACGCTGATGCGTGACAGTGGCGCGAGCATGGAGCAGTCGGCATTCATCGGCGCGTTGTTCCAGTTTGGCGGGGTATTGAGCGCGGTGGGCGTGGGCTGGGCGATGGACCGGTTCAATCCGCACAAGGTTATCGGCATTTTCTATCTATTCGCCGGGGTGTTTGCCTACGCGGTAGGGCAGAGCCTGGGCAACATCACGCTATTGGCGACGTTGGTGCTCGTGGCCGGGATGTGCGTCAACGGCGCGCAATCGGCGATGCCTTCACTGGCGGCGCGGTTTTATCCGACTCAAGGGCGGGCGACAGGGGTGTCGTGGATGCTCGGGATTGGCCGCTTTGGCGCGATCCTCGGTGCGTGGATGGGCGCAACGCTATTGGGCCTGGGTTGGAACTTCGAGCAGGTGCTGACGGCGCTGGTGATTCCGGCAGCCCTGGCGGCCACGGCGGTGGTGATCAAGGGCATGGTCAGTCATGCGGATGCGACCTGATCCGGCTTGAGATAGCGGTGTAGCAGAAAAGATCGCAGCCTGCGGCAGCTCACAGAGGAAAGCGAACACCCGTAGGAGCTGCCGAAGGCTGCGATCTTTTGCAGGCGACAGAGAACGATAGTCAGGCAACAATCTGTTCGATAAACGAACACTCAGTCGATTATCGGATTGTTTGGCGTTTTTCAGGGGCTTACTCTTCAGTCATTCCGGCGCTGCGCATCGCGCCTTTTTCTTCCACTGCGGTTCATAACAAAACGGGAGCCTGCCCCATGGCTGAAATCCTTTCGCTGCACGACGCGGTGAAGCAATTCGTAAACGACGGCGATACGGTCGCGCTCGAAGGCTTCACTCACCTGATCCCTACGGCGGCGGGTCACGAAATCATTCGCCAGGGCAAGAAAGACCTGACCCTGGTGCGGATGACGCCTGACCTGATCTACGACCAGTTGATCGGCGCCGGTTGTGCTCGCAAGCTGATTTTCTCCTGGGGCGGTAATCCGGGTGTCGGTTCGCTGCATCGCCTGCGTGATGCCGTCGAGAAGCAGTGGCCGCACGCGCTGGAAATCGAAGAGCACAGTCACGCCGACCTGGCCAATGCCTACGTCGCTGGCGCTTCCGGCCTACCGTTCGCGGTGCTGCGTGCCTACGCCGGCTCCGACCTGCCGAAGGTCAACCCGCTGATCAAAACCGTCACCTGCCCATTCACCGGTGAAGTATTGGCGGCCGTGCCTTCGGTGCGCCCGGACATCACCGTGATTCACGCGCAGAAAGCCGACCGCAAAGGCAACGTGTTGCTGTGGGGCATTCTCGGCGTGCAGAAAGAAGCGGCACTGGCCGCCAAGCGTTGCATCGTTACCGTCGAGGAAATCGTCGACGACCTCAATGCACCGATGAACTCCTGCGTTCTGCCGACTTGGGCGTTGAGCGCTGTCTGCCACGTTCCCGGCGGTGCGCATCCGTCCTACGCTCACGGCTACAACGAGCGTGATAACCGTTTCTACCAGGCTTGGGACCCGATTGCCCGCGACCGTGAAACCTTCACCGCGTGGATCAACGAGTACATCCACGGCTGCGCTGACTTCAGCGAGTTCCAGGCCAAACTGGCCGCTGCTTCGGAGGCCAAGTAATGACTTACACCACCAATGAAATGATGACCGTCGCCGCTGCCCGCCGTCTGAAAAACGGTTCGGTGTGTTTCGTCGGCATCGGCCTGCCGTCGAAAGCCGCCAACCTGGCGCGTCTGACTTCCTCGCCAGATGTAGTCCTGATCTACGAATCGGGTCCGATCGGTGCCAAACCGAGCGTGCTGCCGCTGTCGATCGGTGACGGTGAACTGGCGGAAACCGCTGACACCGTCGTCCCGACCGGTGAGATTTTTCGCTACTGGTTGCAGGGCGGGCGCATCGACGTCGGTTTCCTCGGCGCCGCGCAAGTCGACCGCTTCGGCAATATCAACACCACCGTGGTGGGCGACTACCATCAGCCGAAAGTCCGCCTGCCGGGTGCCGGCGGTGCGCCGGAGATCGCCGGTTCGGCCAAAAGCGTGCTGATCATCCTCAAGCAATCGGCGCGTTCTTTTGTCGACAAACTCGACTTCATTACCTCGGTCGGCCATGGCGAGGGTGGTGATTCGCGCAAGCGTCTTGGTCTGCCGGGCGTCGGTCCGGTCGGCATCATCACTGACTTGTGCATCATGGAACCGGAAGCCGGCACCCATGAATTCGTGGTCACCGCGCTGCACCCAGGGGTGACCCGTGAACAAGTGGTCGCCGCAACCGGTTGGGCGATTCGCTTCGCCGAGCATGTTGAAAACACTGCTGAGCCGACCGAGGTCGAACTGAAGGCGCTCAGGGATCTGGAAGCCCGCACTGCCGCGGCCCACGGCCAAGCACCCGGAGAAGCCTGATGCGTGACGTTTATATCTGCGACGCAATTCGCACCCCCATCGGCCGTTTCGGCGGTGGCCTGTCGGCGGTTCGCGCCGACGACCTTGCCGCCGTGCCGATCAAGGCATTGATGGAGCGCAACCCGTCGGTGGACTGGAACGCAGTGGACGAGGTGTTCCTCGGTTGCGCCAACCAGGCCGGCGAAGACAACCGCAACGTGGCGCGCATGGCATTGTTGCTGGCGGGCCTGCCGGAAACCATTCCGGGCGTGACCCTCAATCGCCTCTGCGCCTCGGGTATGGATGCCATCGGCACTGCATTTCGGGCGATCGCCAGTGGCGAGATGGAATTGGCAATTGCCGGCGGCGTTGAGTCGATGTCCCGCGCCCCGTTTGTGATGGGCAAGGCTGACGCGGCGTTCTCGCGCAACATGAAGCTGGAAGACACCACCATCGGCTGGCGCTTCATCAACCCGTTGATGAAAGCCCAATACGGCGTGGATGCGATGCCGCAAACCGCCGACAACGTGGCTGACGATTACGAAGTTTCCCGCGAGGATCAGGACGCTTTCGCACTGCGCAGTCAGCAGCGGACAGCCGCCGCGCAAGCCGCAGGATTTTTCGCCGAAGAAATCGTTGAAGTGCGCATTGCCCACAAGAAAGGTGAAACCGTCGTCAGCCAGGATGAGCATCCTCGCGCCGACACCACGCTGGAAACCCTGGCCAAACTCAAACCGGTCAACGGTCCCGACAAAACCGTCACCGCCGGCAATGCTTCCGGGGTGAACGACGGTGCAGCGGCGTTGATTCTGGCCTCGGCCGAAGCCATAAAAAAACACGGCCTGACGGCTCGCGCCAAAGTGCTGGGCATGTCCAGTGCCGGTGTCGCACCCCGGGTAATGGGCATTGGTCCGGTGCCTGCGGTGCGCAAACTGACCGAACGTCTCGGCCTGGCCGTCAGCGATTTCGATGTGATCGAACTCAACGAAGCGTTCGCCAGCCAGGGTTTGGCGGTGCTGCGGGAACTGGGGCTGGCGGACGACGCGGCCCAGGTCAACCCGAACGGTGGCGCCATTGCCTTGGGCCATCCGTTGGGCATGAGCGGCGCCCGCCTGGTGCTGACCGCGCTGCATCAGCTGGAAAAAACGGGTGGCAAGAAAGGTCTGGCGACCATGTGCGTCGGCGTCGGCCAGGGTCTGGCCTTGGCGATCGAACGGGTCTGACGCTTAGCTTCAATAAATAGAAAGCGTCGGCTAATAAGAACAGAGGAAAGCGTAATGACTGACAAGCCTGGTTACCGCCGCCCGCAAGAGGGCACCCAGCCGGAATACCTGCACCCGGCCTATCAATCCACCAACCTTCGCTCGCCGTCCAAGCCGTTGGTGTTTTTGCCCCATTCGCTATCGGAAATTACCGGTCCGACCATCGGCGCCGAGCATGTGCAGGAGCAGGACAACGACCTGACCGCCCAGCACAAGGGCGAGCCACTGGGCGAGCGCATCATCATTCACGGCCGCGTGCTGGATGAGGATGGTTTGCCGGTGCCGGGCATTCTGGTGGAGATCTGGCAGGCCAATGCCGCCGGTCGCTACAACCATGACCGTGACCTGCACGATGCGCCGCTGGACCCGAACTTCACCGGTACCGGCCGCACCGTGACCGACGCCGATGGCGGGTACCAGTTCCAGACCATCAAGCCCGGCGCCTATCCGTGGGGCAACCACCACAACGCCTGGCGCCCGGCGCACATCCATTTCTCACTGTTCGGGCCGAGCATTCTGACGCGCCTGGTCACGCAGATGTATTTCCCGGGCGATCCGTTGCTGGCGTATGACCCGATCTACAACTGCGTACCGGATACCAGCGCCAAAGAGCGTTTGATCGCCAGTTTCGATCTGGAAAAAACCATCCCTTCCTATGCCCTCGGTTATCGCTGGGACATCGTCTTGCGCGGCCGCGAAGCCACGCCGATGGAGAAATAAGATGACGCTGAACGCGACCACATCCCACACCGTCGGGCCGTATTACCACATCGGTTTGACCTGGCTGAACCGCGAAGACCTGACCGTCGAACAAACCCTGGGCCAGCGCGTGGCGATCACCGGGCAAGTCATCGATGGCAACGGCGACGTCGTCAACGACGCGATGCTGGAAGTCTGGCAAGCCAACGCCGCCGGCAAGTATGACCACCCCGAAGACGATCAGGACAAACCCCTGGACCCGAACTTCGAAGGGTTTGGCCGGGTGCCGGTGGATGCTGAAGGGCGCTTTCGATTCACCACGATCAAACCGGGCACGGTGGAAGGCTTGAAAGGCACGACTCAGGCGCCGCATCTGGTGGTGCTAGTGTTTGCTCGCGGGTTGGTGAAGCACTTGCTGACGCGGATTTACTTTGATGGCGAACCGGCCAACGTGGCGGATCCGCTGCTGGAATGTGTGCCGGCTGAACGCCGCAGCACGTTGCTGGCCAAGGCTGATGCTTCGGGTGTTTATCAGTGGAATGTGATTCTGCAAGGGACGGATGCCGAGACGGTGTTCTTCGATTATTGAGTGATGAAGGCTCTGCTGGTCAGGGAGATTTTGTGGCGAGGGGCTTACCCCTCGCCACAGAGATTGCATTGCCAGTCGAAGTATTGCACAACGACCTTTGATTTCTACGCGTAGGCCTGACTGGCCCACGCCTGCAGGGACTGTTTATGAAAGAGCGACCGGGCAATCAATTGTTCGATGCCTATTTCACTGCACGCGGTATGCGTGAGGTGTTCTGCGATCAGGGTCGGATTCAAGCGATGCTTGATTTCGAAGCGGCACTGGCCCGGGCCGAGGCGCGGGTCGGGCTGATTCCGCAAACGGCTGTCGCGCCTATTGAAGCGGCATGTCAGGCCGGGCATTACGACTTCGCCGCCCTCGGCGAGGCGATTGCCACGGCGGGCAATTCGGCGATTCCGTTGGTCAAGGCGTTGGGTAAACAGATCGCGGCCAACAATGCCGAAGCCGAGCGCTACGTGCATCTGGGCGCGACCAGCCAGGACGTGATGGACTCAGGTTTGGTGCTGCAACTGCGCCGGGCGCTGGAGCTGATCGAAAGCGATCTGGCGCAACTGGGCGAAATCCTCTCGGCCCAAGCCCAGCGTTACGTCGCCACACCATTGGCCGGGCGCACCTGGTTGCAGCACGCGACGCCCGTCACCCTCGGCATGAAGATCGCCGGTTGGCTGGGCGCTGTCACCCGCAGCCGCCAACGTCTGCTGGAGCTCAAACCACGATTGTTGGTGCTGCAATTTGGCGGCGCCTCCGGAACCCTCGCGGCCCTCGGCGAGCAGGCGATGCCGATTGCCCAAGCGCTGGCTGAAGAATTGAAACTGACACTGCCAGATCAACCCTGGCACACCCAGCGAGATCGCTTGGTGGAGTTCGGCTCGGTACTCGGTTTGATCGCCGGAAGCCTCGGCAAACTGGGCCGCGACATCAGCCTGTTGATGCAGACCGAAGCCGCTGAAGTGTTCGAACCTTCCGCGCCGGGCAAGGGCGGTTCTTCGACCATGCCGCACAAACGCAACCCGGTGGGCGCGGCGGTGTTGATCGGCGCGGCAACGCGCATTCCGGGTTTGCTCTCGACCCTGTTCAGCGCCATGCCTCAAGAACACGAGCGCAGCCTGGGTCTGTGGCATGCCGAGTGGGAAACCCTGCCGGAGATTTGCTGCCTGGTGTCCGGCAGCCTGAAACAAGCGCTGCTGGTGGCGGATGGACTGGAAGCGGACGCCGAGCGCATGGCCCGTAACCTCGATCTGACACAAGGGCTGGTGCTCGCCGAAGCGGTGAGCATCGTCCTCGCTCAACGAGGGGGGCGCGACACGGCGCACCATTTGCTGGAGCAATGCTGCAAGCGCGCAGTGGCTGAACAACGTCATCTGCGAGCGGTGCTCGGCGACGAGCCGCAAGTGACCGCCGAACTGTCGGATGCTGAACTCGATCATCTGCTGGACCCCGCCCATTACCTCGGTCAGGCCCATACCTGGGTCGAGCGAGCGGTGGCTGAACATTCTGCGTTGACTGCCTGAAGGAGATTGCTGTGGCTTTCGTACAACTCGCCGAGGGCGAACTGCACTACCAAATTCAAGGGCCGCAACTCGATGGCCCGGCGGATGCGCCGGTGCTGGTGCTGTCCAACTCGCTGGGCACCGACCTGCACATGTGGGACGCGCAAGTTGCGGCGTTCACCGAGCATTTCCGCGTGCTGCGTTTCGACACCCGTGGTCATGGCCAATCGCTGGTCACGCCGGGGCCGTACAGCATCGAGCAACTGGGCCATGACGTGCTGGCGCTGCTGGATGCGTTGCACATCGAACGCGCGCATTTCTGCGGTCTGTCCATGGGCGGGCTGATTGGCCAGTGGTTGGGGATCAACGCTGGTGATCGCCTGAACAAACTGGTGGTGTGCAACACCGCGGCGAAAATCGGTGATCCGTCGGTATGGAACCCACGCATTGAAACCGTGCTGCGTGACGGTCCGGCCGCCATGGTCGCCCTTCGTGATGCGTCAATTGCGCGCTGGTTCACCGCGGATTTTGCTGAAGCCAATCCTGCTGCCGCGAAGAAGATTACTGACATGCTCGCAGCCACCTCGCCTGAAGGGTATGCCGCGAACTGTGCCGCCGTGCGCGATGCCGATTTCCGCGATCAGTTGTCCTCGATCAAAGTGCCGCTGCTGGTCATCGCCGGCACCGAAGACGCGGTCACGCCGCCGTCCGGTGGGCACTTCATTCAGGAACACGTGCAGGGCGCCGAGTACGCCGAGTTCTATGCCGCGCACCTGTCCAACGTTCAGGCCGGTGCTGCGTTCAGCGAGCGCGTGTTGGCATTTTTGTCAGGCCATTGAGGGTTTTTTTGTGGACGAGAAACAACGTTACGACGAAGGCCTGAAAGTCCGCCGTGCCGTACTCGGCGACGCCCATGTCGACCGCAGCCTGAACGCGCTGACCGAGTTCAACTCGGAGTTTCAGGAAATGATCACCCGTCACGCCTGGGGCGACATCTGGACCCGTCCGGGACTGCCGCGTCATACCCGCAGCCTGATCACCATGGCCATGCTGATCGGCATGAACCGCAACGAAGAACTCAAACTGCACCTGCGCGCCGCCGCCAACAACGGCGTGACCCGCGGCGAGATCAAGGAAGTGATCATGCAGAGCGCGATCTACTGCGGCATTCCGGCAGCGAATGCGACGTTCCATCTGGCGGAGTCGGTGTGGGATGAGCTTGGGGTTGAATCGCGGGAATAGAGTAACGGCTTCAAAAAAGATCGCAGCCTGCGGCAGCTCCTACAGGGGAACGTATACACCTGTAGGAGCTGCCGCAGGCTGCGATCTTTTGATCTTCAAACCGTGGCCACAATGAAGATTCGTTTGAACGGAAACAATGTGTGCCCGTCGCTCTCCGGCGGGTAATGCGCATGCACGCGCATCAGGTAGTGGTAAATGAACCGCGCCTGCTCATCATCCTTCAGTCCCTGCATCACCGGCCTTAGCGCCGAGACTTTGACCCAGTCATAGATCGGCGATTTGCCGTCGACAACCTGTAGCTGTTCGGTCTCCCAGATATCCAGGGTCTGGGTGATCGGCGAGAGCAACCGATAGTAACTTTCCAAAGACAACAGCGGCCGCGCAGCCATGGCCTCGCGCAATTGCGAGGTGCCGAGTGGTTTGCCACCGGGGCCTGCCGTTTCAAGGGTGTCGAGCATCAGTTGGTACCACAGCGCGTCCCGCCAGTCGGGCATGTGCGCTGCCAGGCATCCACCCGGATTGAGCTGGCAGAGCAGTCGCGGCAATAACTGTTCGTGACCACTGACGAAGTGCAGGACGGCGGCGGCGAACAGCAGGTCCGCCGGTTGTTCGGGTTGCCAGTCGAGTAGATCGCACTGTTTCCACAACGCCTTGATCGGCAGGCAACGGGCTTCGTCCAGCATTTGCTCCGAACTGTCGATGCCCTGCAACTGCGCTCGAGGCCAGCGCTTGGCCAATAGTTGCGTGGCGATGCCGGTGCCGCATCCCAGGTCGTAGATGTGTTTGGGCTGTTTGAGTTTGACACGGTCGAGCAATTCATTGACCGGTCGTTGCCTGAGGCTGGAAAACTGCTGGTATGCGTTGGCGTCCCAGTGGGTGCAGGCTTTCCCTGCCGTTTCAAGTTTGACGCTCATGAGGTGATCCTCTCTGGCGGTTACAGTTGTCTTCCGATGACGTTCAATGTTTTCAGGACAACGGCCACGCCTTTGCGCGTGTCCGGGTCGTTCAGCAGTTTGATCAACGTATAGGCCCCTGGCGGCTCGGGGGCGGCTGCAACCTCGGCCTTGGCCAGGCGCACGGCGTTACTGACTGTCCAGGTGGTCGCCGTAGCGTTTTCGAACAGCCGCGCCAGTTTTTCCACCATCGCTGCGTCCAGCAGGTCGGTCATGTCCGAGACCAGCGATAGCACATCGACAATGTTGTCCAGCCGACCGCCGTCGATCAGCGGTTGAATTTTCGCCATCAAGGCGGCGAGTCCCGGCGTCGCTGGCATGCCGGCAGCGCTGGTCGCCAGCGTTTCATCTGATAGGTTCGTCACGGTTTACTCCTCCCTGAGCAGATCAAAGCATTCCACGGGCAACCGCCCAGTACAGGCCACGATTGAAGCCATTTCTCAGCAGACCGCCGAGTTTGGTCGGCGGTGTCGGCAGGACGTCATGGGCGTAGTCGTACCACAGCGGCATACCGGCGTTGAGACCCATCTGCGCCACGGCCTGAACCCTTCCGTCGTAGACGCTGTTGGGCGCACCGAGGCGAATCTCGGCAGCAATGTTGTTGGCGATGACCGGGGCCTGGTTATGGCAGGCACCACCGGCCTTGCTCACCGGGAGATCGACGGTGTCGCCAATCACGTAGACGTGTTCCAGGCCGTAGACCTGCAGGGTCTCGTGGTGGGTCGGCAACCAACCTTCGTTGTTGGGCGCTTGAGACGCTCCGGACTCCAGTACGGCATCGACGGCGCGGATCGGCGGTGTCGCCATCAGGATGTCGAAGGGTTGCTCTTCGCCTTCTTCGGAGTAGGCGATTTTTCGTTCGGGATCGACACGGCTGAGGGTGAAGCCGCGCTGGAAGCGGATATTCTTCTGCTCGAAAATGCCGGGCAGAATGTCCCCGGTGGGGCGTTGCAGAAACAGGCAGTTACGCAGCAACTGAGCCGTGGTCGGGTAGGTGTAGACGATTTCCACCTGGTCCCGCACGCCCCGACGACGCAGGAAGTCGTCGAGCATCAACGTCGTTTCTACCGGTGCAATGCCGCATTGGTGCGGCACGTTGGGGGTCTGCGGGAAAGACACAGTGATGAAGATCCGGCCTTTTTTGATCGTGTTCAGCCGTTCTGCCAACTGCCGGGCGGGCTGATATTGGTAGAAGTGGTCGCCGGCTTCTTTCAAGCCATCGATACGCTCCGGCGCGGGCACGCAGCCGGTGGCAATGACCAGAAAGTCATAGCCATAGCGCTTGCCGCTACGGGTTTTCAGGCATTGTCCGGGGAAATCGAAACGCGTGACCTCTTCGACGTAAAAGCTGATTTCCGGGCGCAACAGTGAACGTTCCGGACGCTTGAGTTCTTCTTCAAAGAACTGATTGAACGCCACGTACATGAACGCAGGTTTATAGAAGTGATCGGGGGAGTTGGACAGCAGTGCAATCGAGACTTCGCCGCGCAGGATTTCTGGATACAGCTTGCTGGCCAGTTGATTGGCCAACATGGTTCCACCTACGCCGCCACCGACGATAACTATTCGCTTGCTCATACCTGACCTCCGTGGTCATGGCAGCTTCGCGTACAGCATCCGGAGATAACGGAAGGAAAAAAGGGGCTCCTACATCAGGATGGAGAATTAAACACGCTTCTTGACTGTATCCACCCCTGTGCAAAGCGCCAGTTTGTACCGACAGGCGGTGAGAGGCAGGCGACCGTTTTCATCCTGCGGTCGCTGCCTGAACGCGGTTATAGCAGGCTGATCGGATAGCTGACGATCAACCGGTTCTCATCAAACTCGTTGTTGCTGAAGTCACGACGAATAGTCGAATTGCGCCATTTGACGTTGAGGTCCTTGAGCGCGCCGCTCTGCACGGTGTAGCCCAGTTCGCTTTCGCGGCCCCACTCCTTGCCGTCGGTGATGGTGCCGGTGTGGACGTTGTCGCCGCTGATGTAGCGGTTCATCAGGGTCAGGCCGGGAATGCCGAGGGCGACGAAGTTGTAGTCATGCCGTACCTGCCAGGATTTTTCTTTCGCATTGTCATAACTGGCGTTGTAACTGTCGTTGGCCAGGGTGCCGCCGCTGGTGCCATTGACCCGCATCCACGCGCTGTCGCCGGTGAGTTTTTGCAGGCCGACATAGAAGGTGTTGCCGCCGTATTTGGCCGAGAACAGGCCCGACCATGTCTTGTTGTCCAGCTCGCCGGCCCGGGCGCTGCCGTCATCCTTGACGTAGAAGAAACCGAGGTTGGCGCCCAGGGTCCAGTCGCCGACGGGCTGGCTGTGGATCAGATTCACGTACTGCTGGCTGTAGATGTCTTTGAGTTCGGAATTCCACAAACCAATCTGGGTGCGCTTCTCGTTAAAGGCGTATTCGCCGCCCTGAAAGTTGAAGCGGTCGGAGGTGAACGCTGGTTTTCCGGTCATCGACATGTCGTTCATGCTGCTGTCGTCGCGCGGGCTGTTGGCGCGGAACTGGCCGCCGTAGAGCGTCAGGCCGTTGATTTCCTTCGAGGTGATCTGACCGCCACGGAAGGTTTGCGGCAGTGAACGACCGTCGTCCGAACGCAGGATCGGCAGCACCGGCATCCATTCACCCACCTTCACCTCGGTCTGCGACAGCTTGGCCTTGAACGCCACGTTGGTGCGCCCGAAGTTGTCCGCCGGGCGACCGTCGTGATCCAGCGGCAGCAACTGCGTACCGCCCGTGCCTTTACCGCCATCGAGCTTCACCGAGTACAGACCCAGCACATCCATGCCGAACCCGACGGTGCCCTGAGTGAACCCGGACTTGGCGTCGAGGATGAAGCTTTGTGTCCACTCTTCTGCCTTGCCTTGGGTTTTGGTCGGGTTGGTGAAGTTGCGATTGATGTAGAAGTTGCGCAGGTTCAGGTTGACCTTGGCACCTTCGACAAAGCCTGACTCCTCGGCCATGGCGGGCAGAGCCGTACTGGCCAGTGCAACGGCGATGAGGCTGGGGAACAAGTATTGCGTGCTGGAAGGTGTCATGTGTTCGGGTCTCTCTAGTTTTTAGGCGTGAAACAGGGCGCTGCCGCAACCTGGGGTTGCAGACAAAAATTTGAAATCAGGGCAAAAACGAACGGAATCAGCCGGACAGGGCAGGGCGCGGGGGCATGGTGTCGAACCTGTTGTTATTGGTCTTGTGCGACGAATGGTGCGGGGGATGGGCGGGGCGATTCAATTGGGGAAAGCGGGTTTTGGGCGATTATCGAACGGTACTCGTAATTCATTAATCAAATAGTTCTGAGATTGATTTATTGGTGAGCACTTGTATAGCTGTCATATCTGACAGTAGATGAAGTTTTTTTTTTCGCGTTATTTTTTTGGGGTGAGGTTTTTATATCAAAAATCTAGCGGTCGGAGGAAATGCAGATCATGGATATTAAATACAACAAAGAAAGGCCTGGGTTTGAAATTGTGGGTAAGGAGAGAGCCAATGCAAAAGGTGTCTCTACCGGGACCATGAGCATTACTGTTACCAAGAATGGTGTTTCGGAAACCTTGAAGACGGAGCGAATTGAGTTTTGGATGATTGGCCGTCTGACTGTTCTTCAAGGTTACTTTGGTGAAGGCCTGCATGTGCCCGCTGTATCTATAAGCGGGTCAGAAGCCTTGGCAATCGGCAACTATCCGATTGAGGGCCCTTTTTCTAGCGATTCAATCATTGCAGCCATCTTTGGCACTCTTCAATCGGGAGGGGTTGGGGGGGACGCTTGGGGAGAAAAAGGAAAGCTGATCATCACTGAGATTTCCTCCACCCCCGAAAGGCAATTTATTAAAGGTGAATTTTACTTTGAGTTTGAGACCGAAGACGGAACCCGCGTGAAGGTGCAGTCGAAACCTTTCTGGGCGGAATACAAACAGAGTTAATTGAAGTCGGATGCTGTTACTCAGATATCAAGGTGTTAGCGTTGAGTCGTCTCTTCGCTGGTGCACCGAAATTACGACTAAAACAAGAAGCCCACCAAAAGGTGGGCTTCTTGTTTTACAGCGCTATCAGAACAACTTCAGCTTCGGCGCTTCTTCTTTCAACGGCTCGTTCTTCGCCGTCTGCTCGTTCCAGCCACCGCCCAGTGCCTTGTACAGATTGACGGCACTGACCAGTTGCGCCAGACGGTCGGTGATCAGTACCTGTTGGGCACTGAACAGCTGGCGCTGGGCATCGAGGAAGGTCAGGTTGCTGTCGACACCAATGCGATAACGACGCTCGGCCAGACGGTAGTAGTCCTGGTTCGCGGTGACGAAATCACGCTGGGCCTGCAACTGATCGGTGTAGGTCTGGCGCGCGGCCAGGCCGTCGGCGACTTCCTGGAAGGCCGTTTGAATGGACTTATCGTAGTTCGCCACGCCGATGTCTTTCTGGATTTTTGAATAATCCAGGCTGGCGCGCAGGCTGCCGGCGTTGAAGATCGGCAGGTTGATCTGCGGCTGGAACAGCCAGGTGCCCGAACCGCCCTTGAACAGACCGGACAGGTCCGGGCTCAGGCTGCCGGCATTGGCCGTCAGGCTGATGCTTGGGAAGAACGCCGCCCGTGCCGCGCCGATGTTGGCGTTGGCGGCTTTCAGGTTGTATTCGGCCTGGAGGATGTCCGGGCGTCGTTGCAGCAAGTCCGATGGCAGGCCGGCCGGCACTTTGCTCAGCAGGTCGTCAGCCAATGGCTTGGCCGCTTGCAGGTTGGTCGGGATACCGGTGCCGAGCAGCAGCACCAGGCTGTTTTCATCCTGGGCGACTTGACGGGTGTACTTGGCCATTTGCGCGCGGGCGTTTTCCACCGAGGTACGCGACTGGGCCAGGTCCAGCGCCGAGGCGACACCCACTTCGTTGCTGCGGGCGGTGAGCTTGTAGCTCTCGTCGAATGCACCAAGGGTGTCCTGCGTCAGTTTCAGCAGCTCCTTGTCGGCTTGCCAGGTCAGGTAGGCATTGGCCACGCTGGCCACCAGGCTTATCTGGGTGGTGCGGCGTGCTTCTTCGGTGGCGAAGTACTTCTGCAGGGCTTCTTCGCTCAGGCTGCGAACCCGACCGAACAGGTCGAGTTCATAGGCGCTGATGCCGACCGTGGCCGAGTAGGAACTGGTGATACCCGCTTCGCCGGTTTGCGAGGCCCGTGCCGGGACCCGCTGACGGCTGCCGGTGCCGTTGGCCGACACCGCCGGGAACAGATCGGCACGCTGGATGCGGTATTGAGCCGCGAACGCGTCGATGTTCAGCGCCGCGACACGCAGGTCACGGTTGTTTTCCAGGGCGACCTGGATCAGCTGTTGCAGCGCAGGGTCATGGAAAAACTGCTTCCAGCCCTGTTCGGCGGCAGCCTGGGCAGGCGCCTGGGCCGGCGAATACGCCGGACCTTGCGGGTACTGGCCCGCCACCGGTGCTTCAGGCTGCTGATAATCGGGAATCAGCGAGCAGCCGCCGAGCACGAAGGCGGCAACAGCCAGGGAGAGTAGCGACTTGCTCATTAGCCAGCCTCTTTAGAAGGTTCAATAGCGTCGTCCTGGTCAGCGGTTTTGCGCTGCCCCATGGCCGATACGGTGACGAAAAACAGTGGGACCCAGAAGATCGCCAGGATCGTGGCCGTGAGCATACCGCCAATCACCCCGGTACCGATCGCATGTTGGCTACCCGAACCTGCACCCGTGGAAATTGCCAGTGGTACCACACCGAGGACGAAAGCGAGCGACGTCATGATGATCGGTCGCAAACGCATCCGGCAGGCTTCGACCGCGGCATCGCGCAGGCTACGCCCTTGTTCATGCAGTTCCTTGGCAAATTCGACAATCAAAATGGCGTTTTTCGCCGCCAGACCAATGGTCGTCAACAGGCCCACCTGGAAATACACGTCGTTGGACAGGCCGCGCAGGCTGGTCGCCATCAGCGCACCGATGATCCCCAGCGGTACCACCAACATCACCGCGATCGGGATCGACCAGCTTTCGTACAGCGCCGCCAGACACAGGAACACCATCAGCAGCGACAGGGCGTACAACGCTGGCGCTTGCGAACCGGACAACCGTTCCTCGTATGACAGACCGGTCCAGGAAATACCCACACCGGCCGGCAGTTTCTTGGCCAGGGCTTCGACTTCGGCCATGGCTTCACCGGTGGAATAACCGGGCGCCGGGGCACCGAGTATTTCCATCGCTTCTACGCCGTTGTAACGCGACAGCTTCGGTGCACCGTAGATCCACTCACCCTTGGCGAACGCCGAGAACGGAACCATGGTGCCGGCGCTGTTGCGCACATACCATTTCTTCACGTCTTCAGGACTCATGCGCGCACCCGGCTGGCCTTGCACGTAAACCTTCTTCACCCGACCGCGGTCGATGAAGTCGTTGACGTAGCTACTGCCCAAGGCAATCGACAGGGTGTTGTTGATGTCGGTGAGGGTGATGCCCAGGGCACTGGCCTTCTCGTCATCTATTTCCAGCTGGTATTGCGGTTCGTCGTTCAGGCCGTTGGGACGCACTTGCGACAGAATCTTGCTTTGCGCCGCCATGCCGAGGAACTGGTTACGCGCTTCCATCAGCTTGTCGTGACCGATACCGGCGCGGTCTTGCAGGAACACGTCGAAACCGGTGGCGTTACCCAGTTCCAGTACCGCCGGCGGTGCGAAAGCAAACACCATGGCGTCACGGAAGGTGAAGAAGTGCTGTTGGGCACGGGCTGCGAGTTTGAACACGCTGTTTTCGGCGTTACGTTCGTCCCACGGTTTGAGCATGATGAACGCCATACCCGAGCTTTGGCCACGGCCGGCGAAGTTGAAGCCGGTCACGGTAAACACCGAGGCCACCGCATCGCCTTCACCGCCGTCCTTGCTCGGACGCAGCAGGAATTCACGCATTTCATCCACGACCACTTGCGTGCGCTGGGCACTGGAACCGGCCGGGGTTTGCACCTGGGCAAACAATACGCCCTGGTCTTCTTCCGGCAGGAACGCCGTTGGGATGCGGGTGAACAGCCAGATCATGCCGACCAGAATGATGAGGTAGGCCAGCAAGTACGGGGCCTTGTTCGCGAGCATGTTGCCCACGCCACGCTCGTAGCTTTTGACGCCACGGTCGAAATTGCGGTTGAACCAGCCGAAGAAGCCGCGTTTCGGCACGCCGTGCTCGCCTTTCGGAATCGCCTTGAGCATGGTTGCGCAGAGCGCCGGGGTGAAGATCAGCGCGACCAGTACCGACAGGGCCATGGCCGAGACGATGGTGATCGAGAACTGCTTGTAGATCACACCGGTGGAACCGCTGAAGAACGCCATCGGCAGCAATACGGCCGACAGCACCAGGGCGATACCGACCAGTGCACCCTGGATCTGCCCCATGGATTTCTTGGTGGCCTCCTTGGGTGACAGGCCTTCTTCGCTCATGACCCGTTCGACGTTTTCCACCACGACAATGGCGTCGTCCACCAGCAAGCCGATGGCCAGCACCATGCCGAACATGGTCAGGGTGTTGATGCTGAAGCCGAACGCCGCGAGGATCCCGAAGGTACCCAGCAATACGACTGGCACGGTCATCGTGGTGATGACGGTGGCGCGGAAGTTTTGCAGGAACAGGAACATCACCAGGAACACCAGCACGATCGCTTCGACCAGGGTTTCAACCACACCCTTGATCGACTCGGTCACCACCGGCGTGGTGTCGTACGGGAACACCACTTCCATCCCTTGCGGGAAGAACGGCTTGAGGGTTTCGATGGTTTTGCGCAGGGCTTTTGCAGTGTCGAGGGCGTTGGCACCGTTGGCCAGTTTCACCGCCAGACCGGAGGCCGGGCTGCCGTTGAACTGGGCGCTGATCGAGTAGTTTTCACCGCCCAGACCGACATCCGCCACGTCGCCGACACGCACTTGCGAACCGTCCTTGTTGACCTTGAGCAGGATCGCCTTGAATTGTTCAGCGGTCTGCAGGCGGGTCTTGCCGATAATCGTCGCGTTCAGCTGTTGGCCGGCGACGGCAGGCAAACCGCCGAGTTGACCGGACGACACCTGGACGTTCTGCGCGGCGATGGCAGTTTTCACGTCCACCGGGGTCAGGTTGAAGTTATTCAACTTGGCCGGGTCGAGCCAGATCCGCATTGCGTACTGCGCACCGAAGACCTGGAAGTCACCGACACCGGCGGTCCGCGAGATCGGATCCTGCATGTTCGACACGATGTAGTTGGACAGGTCGTCCTTGGTCATGCTGCCGTCGCGCGACACCACGCCGATCACCATCAGGAAGTTTTTCACTGCCTTGGTGACGCGGATACCCTGTTGCTGCACTTCTTGCGGCAGCAGCGGGGTGGCCAGGTTCAGCTTGTTCTGGACCTGAACCTGCGCGGTATCGGAGTTGGTGCCCTGCTCGAAGGTCGCGGTAATGGTCATGCTGCCGTCGGAGTTACTTTCCGATGAGACATAACGCAGGTTATCGATACCGTTGAGCTGTTGCTCGATCACCTGCACCACAGTGTCCTGCACGGTTTGTGCGGACGCGCCCGGGTAGGTCACCTGGATCGCAATGGCCGGAGGCGCAATGCTCGGGTATTGGTTGATCGGGAGTTTGAGGATCGATAGTGCCCCGACCAGCATGATGACCAGGGCAATTACCCAGGCAAAAATCGGACGGTCGATAAAAAATTTCGACATGATTTACTCCCCTTTGCCGCTGGAAGCCTTGTTAGCTGCCTGTGCGGGGGCCGGGTTCTTTGCGCCAACGTTAGTCGCTTCACTGGCTTTTACTTCAATGCCAGGTTTGACGTATTGCAGCCCTTCGGTGATCAGTCGATCGCCGGCCTTCAGACCGTCTTCGATCAGCCACTGGCTGCCGATAGTGCGGCTGGCCTTGAGCTGACGCAGTTCGACCTTGTTGTCCGGACCGACGACCAGCGCGGTCGGGGTGCCTTTGAGATCACGGGTCACGCCTTGTTGCGGAGCGAGGATCGCCGCGCTGTTCACACCGGCCTGCAATTGGGCGTGTACAAACATGCCTGGCAGCAGGGTGTGGTCAGGGTTCGGGAATACCGCACGCAAGGTCACGGAACCGGTGGTCTGGTCTACCGAGACTTCCGAGAACTCGAGCTTGCCTTCCTGTTTGTACTGGCTGCCGTCTTCGAGGGTCAGCTTGACCTTGGCCGCGTTGTCGCCAGATTTTTGCAGACGACCGCTTTCCAGTTCGCGGCGCAGTTCCAGCAGCTCTACCGAAGACTGGGTGACGTCGACGTAGATGGGGTCGAGTTGCTGAATCACCGCCATCGCGTCGACCTGGCCGCTTGTGACCAGCGCGCCTTCGGTCACGGTCGAGCGGCCGATGCGGCCGGAGAGTGGCGCGTAAACCTTGGTGTAACGCACATTGATTTGGGCGCTTTGCAGGGAGGCTTCCGATTGCAACCGGTTGGCCAGGGCCGTGTCGTATTCCTGACGGCTCACAGCCTGTTCGCTGACCAACTGCTTGTAGCGGTCGGAGATCGATTTGGTCTGTTGCAGGTTGGCTTCGGCGCTTTTCAGGGTGGCTTCATAAACCGCCGGATCGATCTGATACAGCTGCTGGCCGGCCTTGACGTCGCCGCCTTCCTTGAACAGGCGCTTGAGAATGATGCCGTTAACCTGAGGGCGAACTTCGGCGATGCGGTACGCGCTGGTACGGCCCGGAAGCTCGGAGGTCAGGGTGAAAGCTTGAGGTTGTAGAGTAACGACGCCGACCTGAGGGGGTGGTGCGGCAGGTGCCGCCTCTTCCTTTTTGCATCCGCTGAGCAGCGATGCCAAGGCGAGGGCGGTGACCAGAGCGGTAACAGCTGGCTTGAATTGCATGAAAATCCTCGGGTCAGGCGCGCAAATTGCGCACTCGAAATGTGGAAAGGTAAAAAATGTGCGCTGAGTGGATAAGTAGCTTGCTAAGGAATATACTTACGTTCATGGTTGTTTGTAAATACCTTGGCCGCGTATCCACACCGTTACAAAAGCCGTTCAAGGGTTCGAATTGTAGGCCGGGGACGACGCCCAAGAACGCTCGCCCCACTTTTATTCAGCTGATGTTCAGGCATCGCTGAAGCATCCTGATTGAGGTTGTACTGCCATGGTCCGTCGTACCAAAGAGGAAGCTCAAGAAACCCGCAGCCAGATACTGGAAGCGGCAGAAAAAGCCTTTTACGAAAGGGGCGTGGCGCGCACGACACTGGCGGATATCGCTACCCTGGCCGGGGTCACGCGCGGGGCCATTTACTGGCATTTCAGCAACAAGGCGGATTTGGTGCAGGCCATGCTTGATACCTTGCAAGAGCCGCTGGATGAAATGGCCAAGGCCAGTGAAAGCGAAGATGAACTCGACCCCTTGGGCTGCATGCGCAAGCTGCTGATTCATTTGTTTCATCAAGTTGCCCTGGACCCGAAAACCCGACGCATCAATGAGATTCTGTTTCATAAGTGCGAATTCACCGATGAAATGTGCGACCTGCGCCAGCAGCGTCGAGAGGTCAGCCTTGATTGCAATGAGCGGATCGCCCTGGCCCTGAGTAATGCGGTGAATCGGGGGCAGTTGCCGGAGAACCTCGACACTGCGCGCGCAGCCATCAGCCTGCATGCGTACATCGACGGCATCCTGTATCAGTGGCTGTTGGCGCCCGACAGCTTTGAACTGCACATCGACGCGGAGCGTTGGGCCGATACAGGGTTGGACATGCTGCGCTTGAGTCCAAGCCTTCGACAAAATGCGTAATTGAGTCCGGTTGTGTCAACACTTTAGGCGAACGAAGGTTCATGCCTTCGCTCGCCTTCTCGCCATAGGCTGCTGTTATATATGGATGCTGGTCGGGTTGATAGGTAGTGAGCTACGTATTTTGTAGGTGATTTGTTGCGAGTCTGTGAACGAGTGTGAGCGATCCCGTTTTAGAGGGCGCCGTGCGGCCAACCAACGGCATCCTGTTTTTTGAAGGTTGTTCAGGTTCTACTCGATGTACGAGGTAGGCAGCGTTACTGGATGGGCGACTACTCTTCTCCGATATGGATATCCAGGCAGTAGCTGTATGGCGTTTCGGGTGCGTTCGCTCTCAATCGTGATGTGCATACCAGTTTCTTGCGGCCTATGGAGCGTGCCTGATGGTTCCAGGTCGGCGTCAATGTGGTCGCAATAATACCGAACGAAACCTTCACTACCATGCTTGTATCAAAACGACATTTCATGTCGCCTGCGCCATAAGTGAAAAACTTCTTGATAAACGTTTGGTCACGGCCAGTAACAGCTGAAAGTTTGTTGGAGTTAAAGTACTTTTTTGCATCCATCGTGGCGATTGAGTAGGGCGGAATGTCACATTCGGACATATCCTCGACTTCGAAGTCTGTATCAATCAGTTGGATCGTTTCATCAGTATTGTTATGGACGAAGGTCAATAGTTTTATTTCGTTTTTGCCTTGGTTGAATTTCCCCCCATAGCGTATTTTTGTGCGCTTCATATTCGGCTTGAAGTTTTTCTTCTTCTTCAATGCGTTGTGATTCTTTTTTAATCGCTGTCTGGGCTTCTGATATTTGCTGGAGTAACGACGGGTCCTTCGTTGCGTTGACCAGTCCGGTAGCTAAGTGCCCAAGCAGGGACCAGCTGAGGCTGTCTGTTAAACCTGGAATATAGGGTCTGGGATTGGTGTTGTCGATTTCTTCATTGCTCATGTTTTTACTCTATTGAAAGTGGGTTGATAATACGAGTTGAGATGGTTTTGTCATGTTAGAAAGATACAGTGTGCTAGCGGTGTGAATAATGATTTACTGTGGATGATCTAACAAGTTTTCAAGGTTTGATATTGTTTTCTGAATATTTTTAAGTCGAGCGAAATGTGAGTTGTTATCGAATTTTTTGATAGTCGCGAGCAACAAAAAGCCCCGGCTCTTTCGAGTCGGGGCTTTTTCATTTCAATGTTGAAGCTTACATCGCCGGGTAGTCTATATAACCGACCGGCCCCTTGCCATAGAACAGTTCCGGACGCGCTTCGTTCAACGGCGCATCGGCCTGCAAACGCGCTGGCAGGTCCGGGTTGGCAATGAATGGCACGCCGAAAGCGACTGCATCAGCCTTGCCGCTAGCCAGCCAGGCGTTGGCGCTGTCTTTGGTGAAGCGTTCGTTGACGATGTATGGGCCGCCGAACGCTTCTTTCAATTGTGGACCCAGGCTGTCGCCATCTTCTTTCTCGCGGGAGCAGATGAAGGCGATGCCACGTTTGCCCAGTTCGCGAGCGACGTAAGTGAAGGTCTCGGACAGGTTGTCGTCGCCCATGTCATGGAGATCGGCGCGGGGTGACAGGTGCACACCCACGCGGCCCGCGCCCCAGACTTCGATCGCGGCATCGGTCACTTCCAACAACAGGCGCGCACGATTTTCCACGGAACCGCCGTAGTTGTCGGTGCGCTGGTTGGTGCTGGTTTGCAGGAACTGGTCGAGCAGGTAACCGTTGGCGCCATGGATTTCCACACCGTCGAAACCGGCCGCCTTGGCGTTCTCGGCACCGACGCGGTAGGCGTCGACGATGTCGGCGATTTCAGCGATTTCCAGGGCGCGTGGGGTTGGGAAGTCGGCCAGTGGTCGAACCAGGCTGACATGGCCTTTTGGCTGAATGGCGCTTGGTGCGACCGGCGCTTCACCGCCCAGGTACGACCCGTGGGAAATACGGCCGACGTGCCACAGTTGCAGGAAAATCTTGCCGCCCGCGCCGTGGATCGCTTTGGTCACATTGGCCCAGCCACGCACTTGATCGTTGGACCAGATACCCGGGGTGTCCGGGTAGCCGACGCCCATCGGCGTGACCGAAGTGGCCTCGCTGAGGATCAGACCGGCCGAGGCGCGTTGCACGTAGTACTCGGCCATCAGTGCGTTTGGCACGCGGCCTTCGTCGGCGCGGCAGCGGGTCAGCGGCGCCATGATGATGCGGTTGGCCAACTCGAGGTCGCCCAGTTTGATCGGATCGAAAATAGTCGTCATGAAATAGCTCTCTTGTAGAGATCAGTTGGTAGCAGGGGCCAGTTCGGGATTGCCGCTCTGACGGAAGGTAATCAGGGTCACCAGCAGGGCGAGTACCGCCAGTGCTGCTGCCGCGAGAGGAACGCTGGTCAAGCCGAAACCGTGGGCGATGACGCTGCCACCGACCCAGGCACCCAGTGCGTTGCCGATATTGAAAGAGCCGATGTTCAGGGTCGACACCAGGTTCGGTGCGGCTTTGCCGTAGGTCACCACGTTCACTTGCAGGGCGGGCACGGCGGCAAAGCACGCGGTGGCCCAGAGGAACAGGGTGATTTCGGTCGGAATCAGCGCAACGCTGGTCCAGGTCAGCACGGTCGAGATCACGGCCATCGAGATAAAGACGCCGATCAACGTTGCGGCCATGCCTTTGTCAGCCAGCTTGCCGCCGATGATGTTGCCGACCGTCAGGCCCAGGCCGATGAGCATCAGGGTCCAGGTCACGCCTTTGGGCGAGACGCCAGTGACATCGCCGAGCAGCGGGGCGACGTAGGTGAACAGGGTGAATACGGAAGCCGCGAACAACGCGGTCATGCTCAACGACAGCCAGATCCCGGCGCCTTTGAGGGCGCGCAGTTCGGCGCGCATGTCGAGTTTCTCTTCATCGCGCTTGGCCGGCAGGAAACGGATCAGGCCGATCAATGCGATCACCCCAATCACGGTCACCGCCCAGAAGGTCGAACGCCAGCCGGCTTCCTGACCGAGCGCGGTGCCCAGCGGAACGCCGAGCACGTTGGCAAGGGTCAGGCCGGTGAACATCAATGCCACGGCCGAAGCGCGCTTGTTCGCTGGCACCAGACCCGCTGCCACCACTGAGCCAATGCCGAAGAACGCACCGTGGCAGAGGGCGGTCACCACACGGGCAAACATCAGCACGTTGTAGTCGGTAGCCATTGCACAGAGCAGGTTGCCTACGATGAAGATGCCCATCAACGCTACCAGCGCGGCCTTGCGCGGCAATCGAGAGGTCGCCAGCGCCATGAACGGTGCACCGATGGCCACGCCCAGGGCGTAACCGGTCACCAGCCAGCCGGCGCCGGGAATCGACACACCGAGGTCGGCCGCCACATCGGGCAGCAAGCCCATGATGACGAACTCGGTGGTGCCGATGGCGAAGGCACTCAAGGCCAGAATGAGTAGCGAGAGGGGCATTGTTCAGTTCCTTGTCGGAGCGCTGAGCTCCTTGACGATGGCGTCGAGGAACGCCTGAATCACGTCCTCGTTGCGTTTGAAAAAGTGCCATTGACCGGCTTTCTGGCTGCTGATCAGTCCCGCACGTTGCAAGTTTGCCAAATGGGCGGACACGGTCGACTGCGACAGGCCGCAGCGTTGATCGATCTGTCCGGCGCAAATGCCGTACTCGTGGTTGTGGATCTGTTCCGGGAACTGGACTTTGGGGTCTTTCAGCCAGATGAGGATGTCTCGGCGTACTGGGTGGGCCAGGGCTTTTATTATTTCGTCGAGGTCGATGGTCATGGTTTGGGCTCGTGATGAGTAAAACGCTATATCGCGATGAGGCGAACTTTAAATCGGTACTTCGCGATATACCAATATGATTTTGGTCTGACGACCGAGTAATTCGGTATATCGAGTTATAACGATATGTTGGGTGTAACGATACAAAGGCGCAGTGCTAAGCTGCGCGCATGAACTATCTCGCACATCTGCACCTCGGTGGCCAGCGCCCCGGTCAATTGCTCGGCAGTCTGTATGGCGATTTCGTCAAAGGGCGGCTGCAAGGGCAGTTCGATCCGGAGATCGAAGCGGCCATCCAGCTGCATCGCAGCATCGATGTCTTTACCGACCGCCATCCGTTGGTGGATATCTCGTTGTCGCGTTTTTCCCTGACCCGCAGGCGTTACGCCGGGATTGTGCTTGACGTGTTTTTCGACCATTGCCTGGCCCGGGACTGGACGCTGTACGCCGATCAGCCACTGGAACAATTCACTTCGGGGGTGTATCGGGTGTTGTCCGCCGAGGCGCAATTGCCGGAACGGCTGGCGCAGATCGCGCCGCACATGGTCGCCAATGACTGGTTGGGTTCTTACCGGGAGTTTGCGGTGTTGGAGCAGGTGCTGCGGGGGATTTCACGGCGGCTGACGCGGCCCGAGGAACTGGCCGCAGCGATGCATGAATTGCGGGTGTTGTATGAACCGTTGAGCGATGACTTTCGGTTGTTCTATCCGCAGCTTCAGGACTTCGCGCAGAACCATTCAACGACATAAAACCAATGTGGGAGCGAGCTTGCTCGCGATGGCGGCTTCACATTCAACAAAGATGTTGAATGACACACCGCAATCGCGAGCAAGCTCGCTCCCACAGGGGATGTGTGTTTAAGCCGCGATTGCGGGGCGCAGCGGTTCCGGTTGTGCCTGCGGGATCGCCCCAAACAACGCCTTCTGCACCGCTTGCTGCGCCTCGAACGCCAGAGCCGCACGCTCGCGACCTTCACACGCGATCGGCCTGAGCAGATGAATCTCCACCTCCCCCCGATCATGGGCAAACAAGCGCATCAAGTGCGAGAGCAAGTCATCATCGCCAATGAACGGCGCCAGCGAATCGAGCTCCCCGTCGCGCAGATAACGAATCGCCACCGGCTGCAACTTCACTTCTGAGTCGATCGCCGCAGACAGCAACCGACCGTGGAAAGTACGCAACGAACGGCCATCGGTGGTGGTGCCTTCCGGGAACATCAGCAGCGGATGTTCCTGCTCCAGATGACGGGTCATCTGTTTGCGAATCAACTGACTGTCACCCGACCCTCGGCGAATGAACAAGCTGCCGGCCTTGGCCGCCAACCAGCCCGCCACCGGCCAGGTGCGCACTTCGGCCTTGGACAGGAACGACAGCGGCGTGAGCATGCCCAGCAGCGGAATGTCGGTCCAGGACACATGGTTGCTGACCCAGAGCATCGGCGCCTTCGGCAATTTACCGTGCAGGGTCACGCGAAAGGGCAGGGCATTGCTCAGGCGTGCCATGAAAAATCGCGACCAGCGCTGGCGACGGACCATCGAATGAGCAATCCCCAAACGCTCGAATAGCCCAAACACACTGGCCATGCTCAAACCCAGCGCCACCACCACCAACACTCGCGCAATCCGCGCGTACACCCGTAACCGGCTCATCACACGGCCGCCTTGAAGTGCTTGGCATAACGCGGGCAGAGTTCGTCGCGCTTGAGCAGGATGAATACGTCGGCGACCTGGAAATCTTCGTCCCAGCACGGCTCGCCGCAGATCTTCGCGCCAAGACGCATGTAGGCCTTGAGCAGCGGTGGCATTTCGGCGATGACGTTGGACGGGATGTCGAGGCTCGGCAGCGGTTTTTTCGGTTCGGCCCGCAGGTGTTCCGTACACAGATAACGTTCGCGCAGGCGCTGCATGATCGCGTGGGCCTGGATGCCGCCGTCCTGCATTGGAATGCTCGCGCATCCCATCAAGTAGCTGTAGCCGCCCTGGTTCAGCACTTCGGCCAGTTCGCCCCAGAGTACGGCGATGGTGCCGCCATTGCGGTACGCCGGGTCGACGCAAGTGCGGCCGATTTCCAGGATCGGGCCTTTCAGATGGACCAGGCCATGCAGACTGAATTCTTCTTCGCTGTAGAACTTGCCCAGGCTGCTGGCGGCCGTGTGGTCGAGCAAACGGGTGGTCGCCACCAGGCGCCCGGTGTTCAAGTCACGCACGCCGATGTGGGCGCAGTGAACATCATAGTCATCCATGTCCAGACCCAGCTCCGCGCCTTTCAGCTTGGCGTTGAATTCGCCGCTGAACACGTTGAAGCGCAGGGCTTGGGCTTCCTGCAAGGCCTCGGCGCCCACCAGGCGTTCGGCTTGCAGGCGGCGTTCATTGCCGGTGTCGCTGATGCGGGCGATCTGAGTCATTGCGAATCTCCATACGGGCCGGTCACCCGTCTTGGGTTGCAGCCGATCGACTTTCTTTATGCAGCCGTGTTGTGCAAAGTCAGGCTATGTAGCCCCGGTGTCATCGCCATGAAGCTTTGGTGATGCTTATATGACAGCCCACGAGGAGCCTCTTATGCCCTGGCAAAACCTGCTGAGCCGCCGCGATCGTTTGCCCGCCAACCCGGACCTGGGCGAGGGTTTCGCGACCTTGTTGCACCAGTTGGGCAACGTCACGCCGTTTGAACTGGCGGTGGCCGGCGGGCGTTTGATGTCGACGCCGGGGCTGGCGTTTCTGGTGGGCTATCAGGCGGCGTTGCGCATGCTCTGGCCGAGCGCGCCGCTGAGCCTCGGCGCCTTGTGCGCGACCGAACAGCGCAGCCTGCGGGTGGCGGACATGCAGACCCGCCTGCACGATTTGCGTCTGAGCGGGCGCAAGGATTTTGTCACCGCAGGCGATGCCGCCGATTGGCTGCTGATCGCTGCTCGCAGTGAAGCCCCCGATGAAAAACCGCGCCTGAGTCTGGCGGTGGTCTATCCCGATGAGCCGGGCGTGCGTCTGGAGAAGCTACCGGCGATCCCGTTGATGCCAGACATCAGCCATGGCCGGCTGTTTCTCGATAACGCTCAGTGCGAACTGTTGGCGGGGGATGGCTGGGATGCTTACGTCAAACCGTTTCGCACCCTTGAAGACATTTACGTTCTGAGCGCCATGACCGCCTGGCTGTACGGCATCGGTCAGGACAGCGACTGGCCGCAAGCCCTGCAACTGCGTTTGCTGGCGCTGCTGGCCGGGTGTGCGGAAGTCAGCCGGCAGGCGCCGAATAATCCGTCCGGGCATATGTTGCTCGGTGGCTTGTTTGCGCAGTTCGATGGGCTCAAGGCTGAGGTGGCTCAGGCACTGGCCGATGGCCCGCAGCATTGGGTCGCGATGTGGCAGCGCGATCAGGGTGTGATGGAATTGGCGGCGGGTGCGCGGGGGAAGCGTTTGGCCAAGGCACTCGCGGGATCTTCGCTGGATTGACCGGCCCCTTCGCGAGCAGGCTCGCTCCCACAGGGGAATGCTTTTCAAAATGTGGGAGCGAGCCTGCTCGCGAAGGCGGCCGCATTAATGACACAAATCCCGGAACTGTCATCAACCGCGACTAGGCTCAGCAGGTCCATCCCTCCGAGCCCCCACCATGTTCAAAGGCTTGTCCCTGATTTTCCTGCTCCTGCTCCTGCTCAGCCTCACGGCCCACGCCGAATACTGGCCTGCCGAGCAATGGTCGACCGGCCCGACAGTCACCGGGCCGGCGCTTCAAGCGCTGGAAACTTACGCCTTCCCACCCCGTGATGAGGCCACCCGAAAAGGCCTCCGCACCGACGCCTTGCTGGTGATCCGCGACGGCCAGTTGATCTACGAACGCTACGCCACCCCGACCACCGCCGACACCCCGCACCTGACCTGGTCCATCAGCAAAAGCCTGATGGCCGCGGTTCTCGGCGTGGCCTATGGCGAAGGTCTGTTCAAGCTTCAGGACCCGGTGCAGAAATTTTATCCACCACTGGAAAAACACCCGACGATGACCATGGCCGACCTCCTGCATTGGGCCTCGGGTCTGGACTGGCAGGAAGACTATGAATACGCGCCGTTGAAATCCTCGGTGGTCGCGATGCTCTACACCCGCGGCCACCCGGACATGGCCGCGTTCACCGCCGATCACGGTGAATACGCCAAACCCGGTCAGGCATTCCGTTACTCCAGCGGTGACAGCAATCTGTTGTCCGCCGCGCTGAAAACCATCGTCGGCCCGACCCGCTATCCGGACTATCCATGGACTGCTCTGTTCGAACCCTTGGGGATTCGCCACGCCGTTTGGGAGGCCGACGCCACGGGGACATTCGTCGCTTCATCCTATGCCTACCTCACCGCCAGGGATCTGGCCCGCGTCGGTCTGTTGATGGCTCGCGATGGTCGTTGGGGCGAGCGGCAATTGCTGCCCAAGGACTGGGTTATTTTCAACCGCGAACCGTTCGCCCGCTATCAAGCCCATCAGGACGATGCTGTACCCGGCGGCCATTGGTGGCTTAACCGCGCGGTGGAAGGCGCGGCAAAACCCTGGCCCGATGCACCCGACGATACCTTCGCCGCGCTGGGTCATTGGGGGCAGGCGATGTACGTGATTCCCAGCGAAAACCTGGTGATCGTGCGCTACGGCGATGACCGCGACGGCAGCTACCGGCACAACGATTTGCTCAAACTCGCACTCAAGGCATTTGCCGCGAAGGGGCAGCCATGAAGCGTCGCAATTTTGTTCGTCGCCGACCGTTCAGCACGCTGTTGTCGGTCCTGCTGATCGCCTTGCTCGGCTGGATCTGGGAGGAGCGCGTGGCGCTGTGGGCATTCCCGGACATCATCAGCGCCTACACCGCCAAGGAGTATTGTTCGTGCCGTTACGTGATGAACAACCCGGCCGAGTACTGCCACCGTTATGTGAAGCAGTGGTTGCCGACCAGTGGCTTTGCCGATGACGCCGCCAGCAAGCGCGTCACTGTCAGCGGCATGGGTCGCAGCAACAGCGCCGTGTGGGTCGGAGAACGGCAAGGCTGCCGCCTATCACCCTGAACACCACTGTTCTTGTAATTGGATGGACTCGCCCAAGCCGAGGCGTCAATGCGCCACGGTGGCAGTCTAATCAGCCAACGACAGCGAGGGCGAGTCCATGAAAAAGCATACTTCGATTGATCAATCCCTG
>NZ_JBBWCB010000111.1:0-17940 GCF_039888995.1 Pseudomonas rossensis
CCTGGTAGTAGAAGCGATTGGCGACCCAGCCCTGAATCTGCTCGCGACTGGAGCGCCCGGCGTACATGGCCTGGTGGAATGGATGATGAATATGGTAATAGGCGCCTTTGGCGCGCAGGGCCGCTTCGAATTCGATGGGGGACATGGGTGTGTCGGTCATTGCGGTTCTCCTGGAAGCTCTGCTGTGTCTGGTCTGGCCTCATCGCGAGCAAGCTCGCTCCCACATTGGGATTGTTGGTGTACACAAAATCTATGCTCACACCGGACTACTGTGGGAGCGAGCTTGCTCGCGATGAGGCCACCCGCTACAACTCAATACTCATGCCGTCAAACGCCACTTCGATCCCGCGCCGCTCCAGCAGCGCCCGCTCGGCCGAGTCTTCATCGAGGATCGGGTTGGTGTTGTTAATGTGGATCAGCACCTTGCGCTGGCGGGTGAAGCCTTCAAGGATGTCGAGCATGCCGCCAGGGCCGCTTTGCGACAGGTGACCCATTTCACTGCCCAGGTTCTGGCCGACTTCGCAGACTCGCATCTCGTCGTCGCGCCACAAGGTGCCGTCCAGCAACAGGCAATCGGCGCGTTGCATCCAGCTCAGCACCTCGTCGTCGACCTGTCCCAGGCCTGGCGCGTAGAACAGCGAAGCGCCGCTGCGCCGGTCTTCGACAAACAGTCCGATGGTGTCGCCCGGCTGCGGATTGCCGCGATTGGGCGAATACGGCGGTGCGTTGCTGACCAAGGGGATCGCGCGAAATCGCAGGTGTGCGCAAGCGGTGATGCTGAACGGCTCGCGGTCGAGCCCGACCGGTTGCCACTGCAACCCGCCGTTCCAGTGTTTGAGCATGGTGAACAACGGGAAGCCGCTGCTCAGGTCTTCACGGACCCGTTCGGTGCACCAGACCGAATGCGGGCAGCCTTCGCGCAGACTCAACAGGCCGGTGCAGTGGTCGATCTGGCTGTCCAGCAGGACGACGCCAGCGATCGCGGTATCACGCACCCGGCGCGCCGGTTGCAGCGGCGCGAAACTCTCGAGTTGCGCGCGAATGTCCGGTGAAGCATTGCACAGCACCCAATCCACACCGTTGTCGCTCAGGGCAATCGAGGACTGGGTGCGCCGTTGGGCCCGCAGGCTGCCATTGCGCATCGCGGCGCACTGGCGGCAGTTGCAATTCCATTGCGGAAAACCACCGCCAGCGGCGGATCCGAGAACGCGAATGTGCATGGGCAATGCTCCAGAAGGCAGGCCCGGCCAACGCAACAGCTGGCCGGGTGAACAGTCAGCGGTTGGCGAAATACATCGTCACTTCGAAGCCAATGCGCAGATCGGTAAACGCGGGTTTAGTCCACATGGGTCAATCCTCTTTTTGTGCCGGGCGATTCCGGTAAAGCCATTAATGCACGGGGGGCCAGGCGCCCGAATGCTACTTTCGAACGAGGTGGCGGCGTGCATTGGTAGGGGGTGTTGCGCAATTTTCAAGCACACCCAGAAACCAATGTGGGAGCGAGCTTGCTCGCGATGACGGTGTATCAGTCAACTGTGATGTTGAATGTACTGGCCTCATCGCGAGCAAGCTCGCTCCCACAGGTTCTTCAGTGTTCTTGCGGAGGTTAGAAGAACCCCATCGGATTGATGTCGTAGCTCACCAGCAGGTTTTTGGTCTGCTGATAGTGGTCGAGCATCATCTTGTGGTTTTCACGGCCGACACCGGATTTCTTGTAGCCACCGAACGCGGCATGAGCCGGGTACAGGTGATAGCAGTTGGTCCAGACACGCCCGGCCTTGATCGCCCGGCCCATGCGGTAGGCACGGTTGATGTCGCGGGTCCACAGACCGGCGCCGAGGCCGAACTCGCTGTCGTTGGCAATCGCCAGGGCTTCGGCTTCGTCTTTGAAGGTGGTGATACCCACCACCGGGCCGAAGATTTCTTCCTGGAACACGCGCATTTTGTTGTGGCCCTTGAGCAGGGTCGGCTGGATGTAATAACCCGTCGACAAATCACCCTCAAGACGCTCGGCCGCGCCGCCGGTGAGCAGCTCGGCGCCCTCCTCCTGAGCAATTTTCAGGTACGAGAGAATCTTGTCGTACTGCTGCTCGGACGCCTGGGCGCCGACCATGGTTTCGGTATCCAGCGGGTTGCCGCGCTTGATCTTGACGATCTTCTTCATCACCACTTTCATGAAGTCGTCGTAGATCGACTCCTGCACCAGCGCTCGCGATGGACAGGTGCAGACTTCGCCCTGGTTGAAGAACGCCAGCACCAAACCTTCGGCGGCCTTCTCGATGAACTGCGGCTCGGCTTGCATGATGTCTTCGAAGAAAATGTTCGGCGACTTGCCGCCCAGTTCGACAGTGCTCGGGATGATGTTCTCGGCCGCGCATTTCATGATGTGCGCGCCAATCGGGGTGGAACCGGTGAAGGCAATCTTGGCGATGCGCTTGCTGGTGGCCAGCGCCTCACCGGCTTCGCGACCGAAGCCCTGGACGATGTTCAGCACACCGGCCGGCAGCAAATCGGCGATCAGCTCAGCAAAGACCATGATCGACAGCGGCGTCTGCTCGGCGGGTTTGAGTACCACGCAGTTACCGGCAGCCAGGGCCGGGGCGAGTTTCCAGGCAGCCATCAGCAGCGGGAAGTTCCACGGAATGATCTGTCCGACCACGCCCAGCGGCTCGTGGAAGTGATAGGCCGTGGTCAGCTCGTTGATCTCGGCGGCACCGCCCTCTTGAGCGCGGATGCAACCGGCGAAGTAACGGAAATGGTCGGCGGCCAGCGGCACGTCGGCGTTCAGGGTTTCACGCACGGCTTTGCCGTTGTCCCAGGTTTCGGTGACGGCGAGGATTTCCAGGTTCTGCTCGATGCGGTCGGCGATTTTCAGCAGCACCAGGGAGCGGTCCTGCGCTGAGGTCTTGCCCCAGGCATCGGCGGCGGCATGCGCTGCGTCGAGGGCTTTTTCGATGTCGGCGGCGCTGGAGCGAGGGAACTCGGCGATCACTTCACCGTTGACCGGTGAGGTGTTGGTGAAGTACTCACCATTGACCGGGGCGACGAACTCGCCGCCGATGAAATTGCCGTAGCGCGGTTTAAACGTAACGACGGCGCCAGGTGTGCCAGGTTGTGCGTAGATCATGGTGGGCCTCTGTCTGGGTCGATGCCTGTCGGGCAAACAGGCGATGAACCGATAGTAGAGAGCCCCGCGCGTCAGACGAATGCGCCGTTGGCAGGAGGACTCTCGTTATTTGGTAGTAGATTTGCCCACATCTACCTGTGGCAAATCTCCCTGTGGGAGCGAGCCTGCTCGCGAAGGGGCCAGTACATTCACTAGAGATGTTGGCTGACAGATCGCTTTCGCGAGCAGGCTCGCTCCCACAGAGTTATGCGGTGGATTTTGAGTTAATGCTTGGCGACCAGGTCTTTCGGCAGCTTGAAGGTCCAGAGCATGCCGCCCTGGTTGAAGTCCTTGATGCGCTTGGCCACTTCGCCGCCCCACAACGGTACGGCACCGCCCCAACCGGAGAGGACCGAAACGTACTGTTCGCCGTCCATTTCCCAGGTCACAGGGGAGCCAAGTACGCCGGAGCCGGTCTGGAATTCCCAGACTTTCTCGCCGGTCTTGGCATTGAACGCCTGCAGGAAACCTTCCGGCGTACCGGTGAACACCAGGTTGCCCTTGGTGGTCAGCACTCCGCCCCACAACGGCGCGAAGTTCTTGTGGCGCCAGACTTCCTTGCCGGTTTTCGGGTCGATGGCGCGCAGCACGCCGATGTAGTCTTCATTCAACGGTTTGATGGTGAAACCGGCACCGAGGAATGCCGCGCCTTTCTTGTAGGCGATGCCTTCGTTCCAGATGTCCATGCCCCATTCGTTCGACGGCACGTAGAACAGTCCGGTGTCCTTGTTGTAGGCCATCGGCATCCAGTTTTTCGCGCCGAGGAATGCCGGTGCTACGAATACCGAACTGCCTTTGGCTTCGGCGCCTGGCGCGCCTGGGCGGCTGGCTTCGTTGTAGATCGGCCGGCCCTCTTTATCCAGGCCGGTGGCCCAGGTGATTTTGTCCACGAACGGGAAGCCGCGAATGAACTTGCCGTTGGTGCGGTCCAGCACGTAGAAGAAACCGTTACGGTCAGCGGTGGCCGCGGCTTTGATCTCTTTACCGCCATCGGTGTAGTTGAACGAGACCAGCTCGTTCACGCCGTCATAGTCCCAGCCGTCGTGAGGCGTGCTCTGGAAGTGCCACTTGATGGTGCCGTCGTCCGGGTTGAGCGCCAGGCGCGACGACGAGTAGAGGTTGTCGCCAGGACGCAGGTGCGAGTTCCACGGCGCCGGGTTGCCGGTGCCGAACAGCAGCAGATTGGTTTCCGGGTCGTAGTAACCGCCGAGCCAAGGCGCCGCGCCGCCGGTTTTCCAGAGATCGCCGGGCCAGGTCTTGCCGGCTTCACCGCCGGAGATGCCGTTCTCCACCGCTTTGCCGTCCTTGTAGGTGTAGCCCATGTGGCCTTCGACGGTGGGACGGGTCCACAACAAGTTACCGTTTTTCGGGTCGTAGGCTTCGATTTTGCCAACCACCCCGAACTCGCCACCGGCGACACCAGTGATCAGTTTGCCGTTGATTACCAACGGCGCGGCACTGATGGAGTAGCCTTCCTTGTGGTCAGCGACTTTCTTGCTCCAGACGACTTTGCCGGTGTCTTTGTTCAGGGCCACGAGCTTGGCGTCGAGGGTGCCGAAAATCACCAGGTCGCCGTACAGCGCGACACCACGGTTGATCACGTCGCAGCAAGGACGGATGTCATCGGGCAGGCGCGCATCGTATTGCCAGAGCTTCTTGCCGGTACGCGCATCCACCGCAAACACTCGCGAGTAGGAGCCGGTCATGTACATCACACCGTCCTTGATCATCGGCTGTGCTTGCTGACCGCGTTGTTTCTCACCGCCGAAGGAGAATGCCCAGACCGGCCGCAAGTCCTTCACGTTGTTGACGTTGAGCGTATCCAGCGGACTGTAGCGCTGACCCTGGACGCCCAGACCGTTGGTGACGATCTGCTCCGGGTTCTTGGGGTCCTGGAGAATGTCTTGATCGGTGACGCCGGCCAATGCCGAGCCGGACAACAGCATGGCACTGAGCAGCACGCTCAAGACGAAGGGTTGGCGACGTGCGGGTTGGGTCATGACGGCTACCTCTGCAGTTTTTGTTATACCCGGGAAATTTTCCCGGTCTGGTGCAGATTCTTGGGCGCCGCCGCCCTTGGAACAATTGCCCGCAGTGCTGAGATTGCTAGTTCCTTAGTACCGGGTCGGAGGAGATGAACAACGGATAGGTTGATCGACACTAGTCCCCTGTGGGAGCGAGCTTGCGCGCGATGGCGGTGTATCAGCCAACATAAATATTGAATGTTAAGGCCTCATCGCGAGCAAGCTCGCTCCCACAGGGGATCTTTGTTGCTCACTTGTCCGCGTTCGAATCAACTCGGGTCATCTGCCCAAGCTCGTAACGCGGATACAGATGGCTGACGCTGCGGATCAGCTCGTAACGGCTCAGAGTGATCCCGGTAAACCGTTCAGGAATGGGGCTGCGGATCATCTCGGCCATATCGCTGCCGTTGGCGGCGCCATCGCGCATGAGCTGGTCGAGCCAGCTGAGGTAGTCACGCATTTGCTCGAAGGGCTGTTGATCGCTGGCCACCGGTCCATGGCCGGGCACGATTAGCGTCCATGACAGGCCTTGAAGTGTGGCGATGTCCGCCAGCCACACCGCCAGCCCCGGACTGTTGGGCGTGGTCAGCGCCCGTTGGTAAAACACCAGATCCCCGGCAAACAGCACGCCGGTTTTCTGGTCGAGAATAGCCAGATCCGCGCCCGTGTGCCCACCCAGGCCCAGCAGACGCAGATCGTGATTCCCAAAACTTCGCACGCCGGGCGTCAGCGTCCGGGTCGGCAACACCACTTCGGTGCCGCGCATCCAGTCGCCCACCAGGCGATACATGTTCTCGGCCATGGCATCGCCCTGCTGATGCAGTAGCTCAGTAGTGCCGGCCAGCGCACCAATCGGCACGTCACTGAAGGCTTGGTTGCCGAGCACATGATCAGGATGATGATGGGTCAGCAGCACCTCAATCACCGGTTTTTCAGTGATCGCGGCAATCGCCTTGCGCATCGCTTCGCCGTAGCGTTTCGACGGCCCGGTGTCGATCACCACCACGCCACGCTCGGTGACGATGAACGCGGTATTGACGATGTTGCCGCCGTTGGCCTTGGCGAAATTGTCGGTGCTGCCTTCCAGCAGCCAGGTGTCTTCGGCGATCTGTCGGGGCTTGAGTGAGTAGTCGAGTTCGGCCAGGGCCGGCAGGCTAAAACCGATGAACAACAGCAGCATCCAGCGCATCACGCGCTCCTTTGGGTCAGGGTATGGCCGCATCGAATTGATTGCCGCTGTTGTCGCGCAGCAACAGGCGCGTCTGCCCTGCCCCTTCGATGTCGAAGGTCAGGTTGGGGTTTTCGCTGACAGCGGGAAACAACTCCAAACGAGCCAACAGCTGATCGTTCTGATCCCGCAGTTCGGCGTGGTTGATGAAGAACTCTGGAATGCCGCTGACCATGCCGTTGTCCATCGGATGCGCCACCTGCAAGCGCACGCGACTGAATTCGCCACGGGGATATCGACCGCCCAGCACTTCGCCGATGTGGTCCTCCCAGCCCGGCTGAGTGCGCACCACACTCGGCGCCGTGCAACCGCCGCCCGCCGCATCGATCAGGGTCGAGCCGACATGCCACAACCCATCACGGGTCAGCACGGCCGCGCGCAATGGCGTGGCTTGCTCGATACGGATGCGGATCGACAGCCACGGCAGCACCCGGTCCAGCGGCTGAAAATCGACAATTTTCGGCAAAGGGTTGAGTTCAGCCCAGGCGAGGATTTTCACCACTTCGCCCTTGAACGCCCGGGCGTCGATTTCCAGCGGTACCTGCCGGGCATCTTCGGCGAACGGCGGCGCCAGCAGCTTGACCCGGTCGTCGAACACGAACGGCGCATCGCCAAGCATCTGCTTGTGATAGAAGGCCCACATCACCGACGGCACCGGGTCTTTGCCCGGGTCGATGTCCACGGCGTGCGCGGCGATGGGTAACCAACAGACCAACAGACAACCCGCTCGCCAGTTCACTATTGATACATCTCGGGCACGTCATAGCGCAGGCCGTAATGGCCATAAATGGTTTTGACCGAGCCCTCGCGGATCAAGGCTTCCAGCGCCTCTTCCACGGCATAGGCCAGTTGACGGTTGCTTTCGTGCACCGCCATGCCGATCTCCCAAAGTTGCTTGCCCATGTTCGGGTAGGCGTTTTCCGCCAGCGCCACTTGCGGGTCCGCCGCTTCATGCACTTGCCAGTCGATCTCGCCGCGCATGGCCATGACCGCGTCGACTTCACCGGCCTTCATGGCCGCGAACGCTTGAGGTACACCGGAATAGTGATGCGTTTTGGCGGCGAGCATGCCGCTGAACACCGAGGTCAGGTAGAACGACGGCACGCTGTCGACTTCGACCCCGATCGGGTGGTGCTCGAACACGGCGACGCTGCCCACCGACTCCAGCCGGCGGCGGTCGAAGGCGACCTGCCATTGTTCGTTCTGGTACGGCCCGAACATCACCACATGGCCGTTTTCCAGCTCACCCAGTTCATTGCGCTTCTGCGCGTAATCGCGATCGTACGGCACGCGCATCATCAGGTCGGCCAGTTGCAGATCGTGCAACTGACTGGCACGCCAGATGTAATCGCGCAGGTCGTCGTCGAGCTTCTCGCCGGCGGGCGCCCAAATCAACGTCAGCCGCACGCCGAGAGCCTTGGCCAACGCTTCGGCGAGTTCGACATCAACGCCACGGGCCTGGCCGGCGTCTTCAAAACTGTAGGGGGCGAAGTCCTTGTAGACCGCTACTTTGAGCTCCCTGGCGGCGATCATTTCGTCATAGGTACGGACCTGCGCCTGCACGACCTGGCAGCACAGCAACACAACGCTGATCAACACAGCGAGCAGGCGCATGGGTTACTCCTCGACGTGAACGGTGTCCAGGTAGGTGCGTACCGCCCACAAGGCTTCCTGGCTCAGGTAGTCGGCCATCTTCGGCATGTAGACCCGGCCGTCACGCACGGCGCCGTGGCGCACGCGTTCGACGAACCATTCATCACCCGCCTCGGCGACATCCAGCATGCGCAAATCGGGGGCGATGCCGCCGGATTTGGCTTCCAGGCCATGGCAGGCCGCGCAGTTCTGGTTGTAGGCCGAAGAGCCGATTTCCACGGCCTTATCGTGTTCCGGGGTTGCACGATAAGGGTTCACCGATGCCCAACCATCGGCATCGACCGGTACGCCAGCGTCCTTGATCGGGGTCAGGCCCGGGGTGGCGACAGCCTGGGGGACCACGTTGCCGTGGGCCCAGACGGAACCTGCGCTGATAAAGCCGGCCAGCAGACCGGCAACGAGTAAGGCGTTGCGTTTTGTTGTCATTGTTATGCCCTCTTGATTGCACGCAAAACCTCTTTGAAGAGGCTATGGCACCCATCTTAGGAAGGGCTTCGCGCAAGCCCCATACTGCTTTGGTGGCCGCCGTCTAGTTCCTTGGTAGTAGGGCTTGTGGCGCACATCCAAATACAGCCGCGGATCGCTAAAACCGCGCCGCCCCGGGCGAGTTACTACCTTGGTACTGGCTCACTGGTACTTTCTGCATATTTCCTTCTGCCTCACAGCGTTCCTATGCTGGCGCTACCTGTAATGGAGTGCCTTATGCGCCAGCTTGCCCCTTACGCCCTGATCTATCTGTTGGCGATTGCCTGCGCCGCCGGGCTGGCGACCCAGAGTCAGGCTGCGGACGCGCCGTTGCAGGTGCAGGTGCAGATCGGCTACCTGGGCTATCGCCCCGACCCGGGCCCGTTGCTGTCGAACGTCATTTCCGAGCCGGTCGATGCCGGTTTGCGTGGCGCCGAACTGGCGATCACTGACAGCAACAGCACCGGGCGCTTCCTCAACCAGAGTTACAGCCTGGTCAGCGCCAACGTCGACAATCCGGATGCCCTGGTCGAAGCGGCCAAGGCCCAGCATGAACAAGGTCTGCGCCTGTTTGTGGTGAATGCACCGGCGCAGAGCCTACGCCGGCTCAGCGCGGTGTTACCCGACAGCTTGCTGTTCAATGCCGGCAGTCCCGATGACAGCCTGCGCAGCACCGATTGCTTGCCGAACGTTCTTCACAGCCTGCCGAGTCGGGCGATGCTCGCCGATGCGCTGGCGCAGTTTCTGGTGGTGCGCAAATGGCAACGGGCGCTGCTGATCGTCGGCCCGACGCCGGACGATCAAGCCTACGCCGCCGCCCTGCGCCGCGCCGCCAAACGCTTCGGCCTGAAACTGGTCGCGGAAAAAGTCTGGAGTTTCGACAACGATCAGCGCCGCAGCGCCCAGGCCGATATGCCGCTGTTCACCCAGACCGCCGAGTACGACGTGGTGCTGGTGGCAGATGAACGCGGTGATTTCGGCGAATACGTGCCCTACCAGACCTGGTACCCACGGCCGGTCGCCGGCACTCAGGGGCTGACCCCGGTGGGCTGGCACAAAACCGTGGAAACCTACGGCGCCGCCCAGTTGCAGAAACGCTTCGAAGCCCTGACCGGGCGCTGGATGAATGACCGCGATTTTGCGGCCTGGATCGCCGTGCGCAGCATCGCCAGTGCGGTGAGCAAACTGCGTCAGGTCGATCCGATGGCGATCCGTACGCTTGAGATCAGCGATCAATTGCCGCTAGACGGTTTCAAGGGTCGCAAGCTCAGTTATCGGCCGTGGAACGGCCAGTTGCGCCAACCCATTCCCATCGTGCAGCCCCGTGCGTTGGTCAGCACTTCGCCGCAAGACGGCTTCCTGCACCCCTTCAACGAGATGGACAGCCTCGGTTACGACAAACCCGAGGTCAGCTGCCGCTTTCCCTAATCAGACTTTCCACAAAAACCACAACAAAAAAGGAATCCGCCATGCGCCGCACCCTGCTCTGCCGCTCCCTGCTTTTCTGGGCCCTGCTGCTCGCCGCCGGGCACGCCGCGGCCAGCACCGCCTGGGTTTCCAACGAAAAGGACAACAGCCTGAGCCTGATCGACCTGCAGACCCTGCAAGTCACCGACACCCTGCCCGTCGGCCAGCGCCCCCGCGGTCTGCTGTTGTCCCACGACAACAAGCTGCTGTACATCTGCGCCAGCGACTCGGACCGGGTCCAGGTGATGGACGTGGCCACCCGCAAGATCATCAATGAATTGCCCTCGGGCAAAGATCCTGAACAATTCGCCCTGCACCCCAACAATCGCTGGCTGTACGTTTCCAACGAAGACGATGCGCTGGTGACGGTGATCGACACCGAAACCTCCAAGGTGCTGAGCCAGATCAACGTCGGCGTCGAGCCCGAAGGCATGGCCGTCAGCCCGGATGGCAAGTGGGCGGTGAACACCAGCGAAACCACCAACATGCTGCACTGGATCGACACCAGCACCCAGACCCTGGCCGACAGCACCCTGGTGGATCAGCGGCCGCGCTTCGTCGAATTCACGCCGGATGGCTCAAAGCTCTGGGCCTCGGCGGAAATCGGCGGCACGGTTACCATTCTCGACGTCGCCACCCGCAAGATCCTCAAGACCCTGACCTTCCAGATCAAGGGCGTGCACCCGGATAAAGTCCAGCCGGTGGGCATCAAACTCAGCGCCGACGACAAGTACGGCTTCGTCGCCCTCGGCCCGGCCAATCATGTGGCGGTGATCGACGCCAAGACCTTCGAGATTCTTGATTATTTGCTGGTTGGCCGACGCGTCTGGCAGATGTCGTTCACCCCCGATCAAAAGCAGTTGTTGGCCACTAACGGCGTCAGCGGCGACGTGTCGGTGATCGATGTCGACAGCCTCAAGGTCACCAAGTCGATCAAGGTCGGGCGTTATCCGTGGGGCGTGGTGGTGACCCCATGAACGCACTGGAAGTCAGCGAGCTGAGTTTCGCTTATGGTGCGAAAGAGGCATTGCGTCAGGTGAGTTTCAGCCTGGCGCCTGGCCGTTTCGCTGCATTGCTGGGGCCAAACGGCGCGGGGAAATCCACGCTGATTGCCCTGCTCACCCGGCTCTACAATGTGCAGCGCGGAGACATCCGGGTCGGCGGCTGTTCGTTGCGCAACGCGGTGCGTCCGGCGCTCAAGCAATTGGGTGTGGTGTTTCAGCAAAGCACGCTGGACCTGGACCTCAGTGTCGAGCAAAACCTGCGTTATCACGCCGCGCTGCATGGGATGTCGCGGCGTCAGACCGGCCTTCGGGTCGACGCCGAACTGGCTCGTCAGGCCTTGACCGAACGCCGTCGCGAGCGGGTTCGCGAACTCAATGGCGGCCACCGTCGCCGGGTGGAAATCGCCCGCGCCTTGCTGCATGAACCGCGCCTGCTGCTGCTCGATGAGGCCAGCGTTGGCCTCGACCCGGCCAGTCGGCAGGCGCTCAATCAACACATTCGTAGTTTGTGCCGCGAGCAAGGCATCAGCGTGCTTTGGACCACTCACTTACTCGATGAAGTACAGTCGAGCGACGACTTGTTGATCCTGCATCAGGGCCGACTGGTCGCCAGTGGATCAGCGGACGCCCTGAGCCTGGAGCACGGTGGTGACCTTGGTTCGGCCTTCACTCGACTGACGACCTCAGGAGCCGTTCGATGAATGCCTACTGGCAATGTTTCGGTGGCATCGTGCTGCGTGAATGGCTGCGTTTTGTGTTGCAGCGCACGCGGTTTCTCAGTGCACTGGTGCGGCCGCTGCTGTGGCTGCTGGTGTTCGCCGCCGGTTTTCGCGCCGCACTCGGGATCGCGATCATTGAGCCCTATGACACCTACATTCCGTATGAGGTGTACATCATCCCTGGCCTTGCCTGCATGATCCTGCTGTTCAACGGCATGCAAGGTTCGCTGTCGATGGTCTATGACCGGGAAATGGGCAGCATGCGCGTGCTGCTGACCAGCCCCCTGCCCCGCACTTTCCTGCTGTGCAGCAAACTGTTGGCCACCTCGCTGATCTCGCTGTTGCAGGTGTACGCCTTTCTGGCGATTGCCTGGGTGTACGGCGTGCAACCACCGGCCATGGGCTTGTTGATCGCCTTGCCGGCGTTGCTGCTGGTGGCGTTGATGCTCAGCGCGCTGGGCTTGTTGCTGTCCAACGCGATCCGTCAGCTGGAGAACTTTGCCGGGGTAATGAATTTCGTGATCTTCCCGCTGTTTTTCCTGTCGTCGGCGCTGTACCCACTGTGGAAAATGCGCGAGTCCAGCGAGTGGCTGTACTGGTTGTGCGCGTTGAACCCGTTCACCCATGCGGTGGAACTGGTGCGGTTTGCCCTGTATGAACGGTTTAACCCGTTGGCGCTGTCGGTGTGCGTGGGGCTGACACTGGTGTTCGCGCTGCTCGCCGTACTCACCTTCAACCCGCAACACGCCGCCTTGCGCAAAACCAACTGACAACACAGATCGCTCCCACAGTGGGTTGTGTTGAACAGGGTGAAATTACTACTTTAGTACTGCTTTACCTGTCTATCGTCGCATTCCCAACGCACCGAGACTGGCATGTAATAGGTTCATAACTATAAGGATTGAACCCCATGCCGCGTGCCCGACGTCGTCTGCTGCGCCCTTCTCTCGCTGCGCTATCGCTGAGCCTGTTATTGGGCGTCGCGCAGGCCGAAACACTGCTGTTTTCCGCTGACGGCTATCGCATCGGGCTGTACCGCAGCCCGACCCCGAATCAAGTCCAGGGCGCCGGCATCATCGATACCGCGGCCCTGCAAACCCTGCTGACCCAGACGCCGCGTCCGGTGCTGATCGACGTCTACCGCCGTCAGTGGTTGCAAGGACGTTTCATCGAGGACCAGCCCCACGAAAACCTCCCTGGCAGCCATTGGCTGGCCAATACCGGCGACGGTGACCTGACGCCCGACTGGCAGGACTATTTTGCGCGTAAGCTGAACACATTGACCGCAGGTGATCTCGCGCAACCGCTGGTCTTCTACTGCCGCTCCGATTGTTGGCTGAGCTGGAACGCCGTGAAGCGCGCCGCCGCCATGGGCTATAAGACGCTGTATTGGTATCGCGACGGCCTGGACGCCTGGCAGGCCGCCAACCTGCCCGTGACGCCGGCCCAGCCCGAGCCCTTCCCCTGACCTTTATGCTTGCGTGTTGTTGCCACACCCTAATCAAAATAATGAGGTGAAAGGCTATGTACAAAATTCTGATTGCCGACGATCACCCGCTGTTTCGCGAAGCCATTCATAACGTCATCAGCGATGGTTTTCCGGGCAGCGAGGTGATGGAAACCGCCGACCTGGACAGCGCCCTGGTGCTGACGCAGGAACACGACGACCTGGACCTGATCCTGCTCGACCTGAACATGCCCGGCATGCACGGCCTCAATGGCCTGATCAACCTGCGCAACGAGGCGCCGACCATTCCGGTGGTGATCGTCTCGGCCGAACAGGACAAACAAGTCGTGCTGCAAGCCATCACTTATGGTGCGGTGGGTTTCATCACAAAATCCTCACCACGGGTGCAAATGACCGAAGCCATCCAGCAGATCCTCAACGGCAATGTCTACTTGCCGCCAGACATCATCCGCACGCAAAAATGCGGTACAAGGCGCATGAACGATGCCCCGAGCTTCCCACCTGAATTGCTCCAGGCCTTGACCCGCAAGCAGTTGCTGGTGCTCGAACGCATGACCAAGGGCGAGTCGAACAAACAGATCGCCTACACCCTGGAAATCGCCGAAACCACGGTCAAGGCCCACGTCTCGGCAATCCTGCGCAAACTCAATGTGCACAATCGGGTGCAGGCGATTTTGAGTGCCGGGGATATAGATTTCGGGTCTTACTTACGGCGTTGAGACCGAGTCGCCCTCTTCGCGAGCAAGCCCGCTCCCACATTGGATCTGAGTGAACTCGGTCAAATGTGGGAGCGGGCTTGCTCGCGAAGAGGCCAGTACAGACACCAGAAGCCTCAAGGCCTACCGAGCAAATGGCTCATCGCCGTCTTGAGCTTCATCGGCCGCACCGGTTTGTGCATCAGGGTGTGGCCCAGCTCACGAATCTGCTGCTTGAGTTCGTTGCTGTAGTTAGCGGTGATCATCATTGCCGGAATGGCCGAGCCGCGACGGGCATTGATCCGGGCTACGGCATCGACGCCGTTCTGATCGTCGTCCAGGTGATAGTCGGCAATCAGCAAATCGGCTTCTTCGTGATAGTTGTCCACTTGCCGCGCCAGGTCCTGCTCCGACAGTGCCGTGACCACCAGACACCCCCACCCTTCGAGCAACGTGCGCATGCCGGCGCAAATGGCCGCGTCGTTATCCAGCACCCACACCCGCGCCCCACGCAGACGTTCAAGCATCGGCTCACTCATCAGCAGACTCGGTAGCACCTTGGGTGCCGTGGCACTCAAAGGTACTTCGACGGAAAACATTGAGCCCTTGCCCGGCCACGAACGCACGTGAATGCGGTGACCGAGAATCCCGGCAATCTTCTCCACGATCGCCAGCCCCAGACCTAACCCGCGATCCTGATCTGGACGCTGTACATCACCGCGTTTGAATTCCTGAAAAATCTCCTCGAGGCGGTTTTCGGCAATGCCCATGCCGCTGTCCCAGACCTCGATCGACAGGCGCTGGTGATGACGTCGGCAACCGAGCACCACACGACCGCTGTAGGTGTAGCGAATGGCGTTGCTCAACAGATTTCGAAGGATCCGCGCCAGCAACTGAATGTCGCTGCGCACCAGTGCCGAACAGGGGATGAAATGCAGCTCCAAGCCCTCGCTGCGAGCCACCTGGGTGTACTCGGCCGCGAGGTTTTCCAGCAATTCGCTCAGGGCAAACGGCGCAATGTCGGCCTTGATCACCCCGGCATCCAGTTTTGAGATGTCAACCAGCGTACCCAGCAGGTTCTCCACGTCTTCCAGGGAGTTGCTGACATTACGCACCAAAATCGCATTGGCCACCGGCTCCCGCCGCTCAAGCAAAGCGCTGGTAAACAGCCGCGCGGCGTTGAGCGGTTGCAGCAGGTCGTGACTGACGGCGGCGAGAAACTTGGTCTTCGACAGGTTGGCCTGTTCGGCCTCGAGTTTGGCTTCACGCAGGCGAGATTCCGCCCGCCGACGCTCGTCGATCTCACGCAGTAATTGGTCGTTGAGCGTGGTCAGTTCTGCCGTCCGTTCGCGCACCCGCAACTCAAGATTCTGATAGGCCTGGTGCAGCGCCTCGGCGGTGCGGCGGCGTTCGGTGATGTCGCGGATCAACACGAAAATCCCCACCACTTCCCCGGTGGCCAGGCGATTGGGTACGTAGGAGCGCAGCATGTAGCGCTCCTGGTTGTTGATGTTGGTTTCGGCGAACTCGAACGTCACGCTCTCACCGGCCAAGGCCCGGGCCACGTAGGCTTCCAGGCGCTGGTAATGCTGTTCGCTGTGGACTTCGCGCAGGCTCTGCCCAAGCATCACGCCCCGAGGCCAGCAGTACCATTCTTCATACACCTTGTTGGTGAACTCGTAGACCAGATCGGCATTCAGGTAGGCAATCAACGCCGGCACATGGTCGGTGATCAGGCGAATCCAGCGCTCGCTTTCGCTCAGCGCTTCGGCGTGTTGGTAGCGTTCGGTGATGTCGGTGAAGGTGTTGACGAAACCGCCGGTGGGCAACGGGTGGGTGCGGATTTCCAGCACCCGGCCATCGTAGAGGCGCTGCTCGCATTCCTGCACGTGCCGCCCGTTTAGATCCCGACTGGCCGGGGTCAGCAGGTTCAATTCGCTGTCGCCGATCACTTCGGCAAACGGACGATGGGCCGCCACCGGGGCCAAGCCGCTGAGTTCGAGGAAACGCCGGTTCCACAACTCCAGGATGCCCTCGGCGTTGACCATCGCCACCCCTTGGGACAGGTTGTCGACCGCCCGTTGCAACAAATGGGATTTCTGCGCGACCGCCTGCTCGCGGCGCACGGTTTCGCTGAGTTTGACGTCGGTAATGTCGGTGAACAGAATCACCCGCCCGCCTTCCTGAGTCGGCCGTTCGCTGACTTGCAACCAGCGACCGTCCTGCAGGCGATAGAGCAGGTTTTCGTCGGCGTGACCCCGCGGCTCTTCAGTGAACAGCCCGGTGGCGGACATCAATCGCTTGACCTCGGCCAGGCGCATACCGGCGTTGATCCGCACTCGGCTGTTGCCCCAGAAGGCCTTGAAGCGGCTGTTGAACAACACAATCCGCTGCTCCGCATCGAACAGCACAAAGGCGTCGGAAATGCTTTCGATGGCGTCGATCAAGTGTTGATGGGCGGTTTCGGCGCGCAGGCGTGCCTCGCTGAGCAAGTGATTGCCCGACTTGAGTTCGGCCATGGCCTGGTTCAAGGCGTCGGTGCGCTCACGCACCTGCTCGGCCAGCACCACCGAATGCTGGAACGCCGCATAGGGGTCATTGCCGCGGGTGATGCCGGACTCGATCCGCTCGATCAGCGCGCCATTGATGCGCTGCAGTTTGTGGTTGTCGCGCTGCAGGCTGGCGATCTGCGCTTGAAGCTCAACGGTGTCCAGGGGACCGGCCTCGGGCAATGGCAACCCCGGTGAAGGTCTGGTTGATATGCATGCCATTGAACTGTTCTCCGTAGGTGTTGAAACCCATCACCCGTTGGTCACGCAAAAACGTTCCGATCTGCTCCAGACTGCCGCCGTCTTCCAGTTCCAGACGCCTGAGAAAGCAGTCGCAGCCGATGGTCAGCAACAGGTCGCCGAGGCGCTCCTGCAAGCCTTCGAACAGGGTTTGCAGATTCGGCAGCATCGGGCCGGGCGTCATGACGGTGAGGACGATGCCGTTTTCCACCGCGCAGTAGAAACTCAGGCTCAGGTCCGGATGAACCTGCTGGATTGCCCGTACGTAATACTGATCGTTGATCCGCACGGCCAAGGGGTGCGCGGCGAAGATCCGGTGATCGAGTTCGGCCACCGGCACACCGATGTGCCGGGCGTACTCCTCGGCGGCCGGCTCGGCATTGAGTTCAAAGACCCGGCGCGAGGTGCTGTCGGCCCCGGTGACCACCAGTTTTTCCGCCCGAGGCAAGATGTGGTGGGTGGTGAAGACTTCGAAGTCGAGCCAGGTGTTGACCAGCACCACCACCGCCGCGCCGCTGTGGAACCCGCCATTAAAATAGACGTGGGTGTGGGTCAGGTAATTGTCGTCGCCGGCCGAACCGCCGAAATGCGGAATGTCGCCCAACGCCGCGCTCAGGGCCGCAAGGACCATTTCTTCACGACTGGACAAACCATCGAGCAGGGTCAGCGCAAAGCTGTTGCCCTTGATCGGCGCCAGGGTGTTGCTGCGACAGCCACTGACCAGTCGCTCGACCATTTGCTGGGCGTCGATCAGGCTGAAACGCTCCATCTCGGAGATCAGTTCGGCGTCGATGGAAAAATGCCGGTGGTCGAAGCCCACCGCGGTTACGCAATTGCGGCCGTAGCCAAGGGGCGTGATTTCCCCGGCGCTGGTGCAACCCACCAGGCGAATACCGCCGAAGCTTTGTTGCAAGGCCTGGCCCAGCGCCTGCAAGTCGTACTCGGCGGAACAGAAGAACAGCACGAAGCCCAAGTGCGGGTGCAACAGTTGTCGCGCCAGCTCCTGGGCCACTTGCTGGGCATCGGTGGCTTGGGACATTGCACTGACCACACCTTCACTCTGGACCTGCTGCATCGTCGCCTCCCACAGGTGCGCATGTATGAGGTTCGAGTGTACGAAGCCTGTGAGCTGCTACGTATGCTACTTGGGTAGCGGGTAGCCGCTTCGATGGGATGAGAGTCTGTAAGGTCATTAAGGACGACTCAAACTCTGTAGCAGCTGTCGAGCACCGCGAGGCAGCGTTCGGCGGCGAAGCCGTCGT
>NZ_JBBWCB010000112.1:0-17770 GCF_039888995.1 Pseudomonas rossensis
CGATGACCTGAAGCAACTCGCTGCCGAAAACTGCGTAACTCATTGTTTACCAAGGAGTTTTCCGTTTCGACTGCGCCGGAAGTGGGGCGAATTATAGACTTCCAGAATCTGCCGTCAACACCTATTTTCACAATTCTGTCATATAGGTGAAAAAAGCCCCTGAAACGCAAAGGCCGGCCCCAAGGGCCGGCCTTCTTCCCTTCTACTTACAAGCTAGGGAATGCGAATTGCGAAGCTTCATGGCTCGCCCGTTGTGGCCAGCGCTGGGTAATGGCCTTGCGACGTGTGTAGAAACGCACGCCATCCGGACCATACGCATGCAGGTCGCCGAACAGCGAACGCTTCCAGCCACCAAAGCTGTGATAAGCCACCGGTACCGGCAGCGGTACGTTGACGCCGACCATACCGACTTCGATCTCGTCGCAGAACAACCGTGCCGCTTCCCCATCACGGGTAAAGATGCAGGTGCCGTTGCCATATTCGTGATCGTTGATCAGCTGCATCGCCTCTTCCAGGCTGTTAACCCGGACAACACACAGCACCGGCCCGAAGATCTCTTCTTTATAGATGCGCATTTCTGGCGTGACGTTGTCGAACAGGCAGCCACCCAGGAAGAAGCCTTCCTCATGACCAGCCACGCTCAGACCACGACCATCCACCACCAAGGTCGCACCAGAAGAAACACCGTCTTCTATATAGCCACTGACTTTGTCGCGAGCCTGACCGGAAACCAGCGGCCCCATGTCCAGACCGCATGAAGTACCGGCACCGATTTTCAGCGCCTTGATTTGCGGTACCAACTTGGCCACCAGCGCATCCGCCACCTGGTCACCGACGCACACAGCCACCGAGATCGCCATGCAACGCTCACCGCAAGAACCATAAGCCGCGCCCATCAATGCGCTGACCGCGTTATCCAGATCCGCATCCGGCATCAGCACCGCATGGTTCTTCGCGCCACCCAGTGCCTGAACGCGTTTGCCGCGCTTGGTGCCTTCGGCGTAAATGTATTCGGCAATCGGCGTCGAACCAACGAAGCTCAACGCTTTGACTTCCGGCGCTTCGATCAGCGCGTCCACCGCAGCCTTGTCGCCGTGCACCACACTCAGGACACCTTTAGGCAGACCGGCTTCCAACAGCAATTGAGCAATCAACAGCGTGGAGCTTGGATCACGCTCGGACGGTTTTAGGATGAAGCAGTTACCGCAGACGATTGCCAGCGGATACATCCACAGCGGCACCATGGCCGGGAAGTTGAACGGCGTAATACCGGCCACCACGCCCAAAGGCTGGAAGTCCGACCAGGCATCAATGTTCGGGCCGACGTTACGGCTGTATTCGCCCTTGAGGATTTCCGGCGCGGCACAAGCGAACTCAACGTTCTCGATACCGCGCTTCAATTCACCGGCGGCATCTTCCAGCGTCTTGCCGTGCTCTTCGCTGATCAGCTGCGCGATCCGCCCTTCGTTCTGTTCCAGCAGCTGCTTGAAGCGGAACATCACCTGAGCACGCTTGGCCGGAGGAGTGTTACGCCAGGCCGGGAACGCAGCCTTGGCCGAGTCGATGGCTTTTTGAATGGTTTCGCGGCTGGCCAATGGCAGCTTGTGGATCGCCTGGCCGGTGGACGGGTTGTACACGTCAGCCGTGCGACCGTCTTCGGTCACCAGTTCGCCATTGATCAAATGCGGGATAAGGCTCATGCGGGGCTCCTGAAAAGTTGTCCACAGGCGCCCTTCAAAGGGGCGCCTCTATATAGAGGGGAAAAATCAGTCGATCTTGTTCAGCACTTCGCCGACCGCATCGAACAGACGATCAAGGTCTTGCGGCTTGCTGTTGAAGGTTGGGCCGAACTGCAGGGTGTCGCCGCCGAAGCGCACGTAGAACCCGGCTTTCCACAGCGCCATGCCGGCTTCGAACGGACGCACGATGGCGTCGCCGTCACGGGGCGCGATCTGGATCGCGCCGGCCAGGCCGTAGTTACGAATATCGATGATGTTTTTCGAGCCCTTCAGACCGTGCAGCGCATTTTCGAAATGCGGTGCGACTTCAGCCACGCTCTGCACCAGGTTTTCCTTTTGCAGCAGCTCGAGTGCTGCCAGGCCAGCAGCGCAAGCCACCGGGTGCGCGGAATAGGTGTAGCCGTGCGGGAATTCCACCGCGTACTCAGGCGTCGCCTGGTTCATGAAAGTCTGGTAGATCTCGGAGCTGGCAATCACCGCGCCCATCGGAATCGCGCCGTTAGTGACTTGTTTGGCGATGCACATCAGGTCCGGGGTCACGCCGAAGCTGTCGGCGCCGAACATCGAACCGGTACGGCCGAAACCGGTGATCACTTCGTCGAATACCAGCAGGATGTTGTACTGATCGCAGATCTCGCGCAGACGCTTGAGGTAACCCTGCGGCGGAACCAGTACGCCAGCGGAACCGGCCATTGGCTCGACGAACACCGCCGCGATGTTCGAAGCATCATGCAGCTCGATCAGTTTGAGCAGTTCATCCGCCAGGGCGATACCGCCCTCTTTCGGCATGCCACGGGAATAAGCATTGCTCGCCAGCAAGGTGTGAGGCAGATGATCGACGTCCATCATCGCCTGACCGAACATTTTGCGGTTGCCGTTCACGCCACCGAGGCTCGTACCGGCGATGTTCACGCCGTGATAACCACGGGCACGGCCGATCATCTTGGTCTTGGTCGCCTGACCTTTCAGACGCCAGTAAGCACGAACCATCTTCACCGCCGTGTCAGCACACTCGGAGCCCGAGTCAGTGAAGAACACATGATTCAGATTGCCCGGGGTCAGGTCGGTGATTTTCTCAGCCAGCTGGAACGACAGCGGATGGCCGTACTGGAAACCTGGCGAGTAATCGAGGGTGCCTAATTGCTTGGCGACCGCTTCCTGAATTTCCTTGCGGGTATGCCCGGCGCCGCAGGTCCACAAACCGGAGAGCGAGTCGTAAACCTTGCGCCCCTTGTCATCGATCAGCCAACTGCCTTCAGCCGCCACGATCAGTCGCGGATCGCGCTGGAAATTACGGTTGGCGGTGTAAGGCATCCAGTGAGCATCGAGCTTGAGCTGGCTGGCCAGGGAAGTCGGGTTGTTTTCAGGCAAGTTCATGGGCAAAACCTCGCAGGGCAATAAGCGGCATAGAGATCAAAAGCGTTCTTGCAGCTAAATTGCCACGGGGATAAAGTCGGTGAAATCCAACTCTTCTAACGTTCAGTCAGGTCACCACTAAACTATGAGCAGCCGCCGCCCCGATCCGCTGGCGCAAGTCAGTGACTTTGATATCCGCTTATTGAGGATCTTCCGCAGCGTCGTGGAATGCGGTGGCTTTTCCGCGGCGGAATCGGTGCTGGGAATAGGGCGCTCGGCCATCAGCCAGCAAATGAGCGATCTGGAACAGCGCCTCGGTTTGCGCTTGTGCCAACGGGGTCGCGCCGGGTTTTCCCTGACCGAAGAAGGTCGCGAGGTCTATCAATCGGCGTTGCAGCTATTGAGCGCGCTGGAAAGTTTTCGCACTGAGGTCAACGGTCTGCACCAACACTTGCGCGGCGAATTGACCATCGGCCTGACCGACAACCTGGTCACCCTGCCCCACATGCGCATCACCCACGCCTTGGCGCAATTGAAGGAACGCGGGCCGGACGTGCAGATCCAGATCCGCATGATCGCGCCCAATGAAGTCGAACAAGGCGTGCTCGACGGTCGTTTGCATGTCGGCGTGGTGCCGCAGGCCAGCGCGCTGTCGGGGCTGGAATATCAGCCGCTCTATAGCGAACGCTCGCTACTGTATTGCGCGGTCGGTCATCCGTTGTTTTATGTCGACGATAAACAACTGGATGACGAGCGCCTCAATAGCCAGGACGCCATCGCGCCGACTTTTCGTTTGCCCGCGGAAATCCAGGCCCACTACCAGGCGCTCAATTGCACCGCCAGTGCCTCGGACCGTGAAGGCATGGCGTTCCTGATCCTGACCGGACGCTACATCGGCTATCTGCCGGACCACTACGCCAGCCTCTGGGTACAGCAAGGCCGATTGCGTGCGCTGAAACCAAAGGTGCGTTTTTATGACCTGAGCCTCGCATCAGTCACCCGCAAGGGCCGTCGCCCGCATTTGGTGCTGGAAAGTTTTCTGGAGAGTCTGGCTGCGACACGCTAGGTTTTATAGCGTCAGGACTTGTCTGATGCCTGTGGGTGCGCTATCAACGCACTGGTTGCACCCACCCACTTGTTCGGAAGTGCCTATGACCTTTGAAGTCCCCGCTCACGGCGGCAAACCTGCCAGCCGCATTCGTCAGAAGAACGAAGAGACCATCATCAAAGCCGCCGAAGACGAGTTCGCCCGTCACGGGTTCAAAGGCACCAGCATGAACACCATCGCCCTGAATGCCGGCTTGCCCAAGGCGAATCTGCATTACTACTTCACCAACAAACTCGGTTTGTACGTGGCGGTGTTGAGCAACATCCTCCAGTTGTGGGACAGCACCTTCAACACCCTGACCGCTGAAGATGATCCGGCCGAAGCGCTGACGCGTTACATCCGCGCCAAGATGGAATTCTCCCGTCGCCAGCCGCAGGCTTCGCGGATTTTCGCGATGGAAGTGATCAGCGGTGGCGAGTGCCTGACCGAATATTTCAATCAGGACTATCGCGCCTGGTTCCAGGGCCGGGCGGGCGTGTTCCAAGCCTGGATCGACGCCGGAAAAATGGACCCGGTCGACCCGGTGAACCTGATCTTCCTGTTGTGGGGCAGCACTCAGCATTACGCGGATTTCGCCACGCAGATCTGCCGTGTCAGCGGACGCACCAAGTTGACCAAGCAAGACATGGAAGACGCCGGCAACAACCTGATCCGCATCATTCTCAAAGGCTGCGGCCTGACGCCAACGATATAAGACACTTATGCCTTTTACCCTCAGCGGTTTTTGCGAGTACCGCGAAGAGATTCGCAAAAGCCGCTTCATCACTTTCGCCGCGCCGATCAGCAGCCCTGCTGAAGCCCAGGCGTTCATCGAACAGCACAGCGATTTGAATGCCTCGCACAATTGCTGGGCCTGGAAGCTTGGCGACCAATATCGCAGCGCTGACGATGGCGAGCCCGGCGGCACCGCTGGCCGGCCGATTCTGGCGGCAATCGACGCGCAGGATTGCGATCAGGTCGCGGTGCTGGTGATTCGTTGGTATGGCGGCATTCAACTCGGCACCGGCGGCCTCGCCCGGGCGTATGGCGGCGGCGCCAACAAGTGCCTGCAAGCCGCGGTGAAGGTTGAGTTGATCAGTCGGGTGCCGGTGAGTTGTGCCTGTGCTTTTGGTGAGTTGCCACTGGTGAAGCTTCGGGTGGCGGAACTGGGTGGATTGGTTGTGGAAGAAACGTTCACGGCCAACGGCGTAGAGCTGCAATTGGCGATCAGCGAAAGCCAGATCGATACCCTGCAAACGCAGCTGGCGGATTTGAGCCGCGGGCGCATTTTGTTGCAGCACTAATCGCACCAATAACGTTCGCAGCCCTTTCGTCGAACCGGTGCATTTGCCCACATCTACTGTGCACCCGGCTGTGGATAACCTGAGCACACCCGGCTGTAACCCTTCTGTCATGCGGCTTTGCGGGCTTTGCTCACTTTTCGTCCAATCCGCCATCAAAAAAGCTAAATCCACGTAAAAACAATCAGTTAGAGCGGTTTATCACCTTTAGAAGAAATCCACGCAGTGCTTATGCCCGAGCGTCGGGCTTGCGCACAAATACTGTGGAGCAATCTGTGGATAACCCGTTCATGGCTGTCGCCGCCCCATGTCCGGTATGGCTTGCCGTCAGTTGCTCGTTTTTTGACCAAACACCCTGAGCAAAACCGGAGCCTGATCAACGGCGTTGCCCTCAAGTGGTGCCTGGTTCGGGATCGACATAGGGCGAGTCGCCGCCTTCAAAGCCTTCACCTGTAACGCTTTTGATTTTTCCTGACTCAATGGCCAGGAAATTGCTTTATCCACAGGCATCCCTTCAATCGACCCGAGCCTGTCATGCCCAACCCCGTGCCGATCTCCGATCCAACACCTCGTCTGCAACTGCGCAGAATCAGCAAGCGCTACCCCGGTTGCCTGGCCAACGATGCCATCGACTTGAGCATAGCCCCTGGCGAAATCCATGCCCTGCTTGGCGAAAACGGCGCGGGCAAAAGTACGCTGATGAAGATCATCTACGGCGTGACCCACGCGGACTCGGGAGAGATGATCTGGCAAGGGCAACCCGTGACAATGCGCAACCCGGCTCAGGCCCGGGGGCTGGGAATCGGCATGGTATTTCAGCATTTCTCGCTGTTCGAGACGCTGAGTGTGGCGCAGAACATCGCCTTGGCGATGGGTGCGGCGGCTGGTACACCGAAACAGCTTGAGCCAAAGATTCGTGAAGTCTCCCGGCGCTACGGGATGGCGCTGGAGCCGGAGCGACTTGTCCACAGCCTGTCAATCGGCGAACGCCAGCGGGTGGAAATCATTCGTTGCCTGATGCAGGACATCCGCCTGCTGATTCTCGATGAGCCGACCTCGGTGCTGACTCCGCAGGAGGCCGACGATTTGTTCGTCAGCTTGCGCCGACTCTCCGCCGAGGGCTGCAGCATTCTGTTTATCAGCCACAAGCTCGGAGAAGTCCGCGCGTTGTGCCATAGCGCCACGGTGTTGCGCGGCGGTCGGGTGGCCGGGCATTGTGTGCCGGCCGAGTGTTCGGATCGGGAACTGGCGCAGTTGATGGTTGGCGAAGCCGCTGCGCTGATTACGGATTATCCGAAAGTCACTGGCGCTAATGCATTCCTGAACGTGACGGGATTGTCCTGGCACAACCCGGACCCGTTCGGCTGTTCGCTGAATGACATTGACCTGCAAGTGCGCAGCGGCGAAATCGTCGGCATCGCCGGGGTCGCGGGCAATGGTCAGGATGAGTTGCTGGCCCTGCTCAGTGGCGAAGAACCTCTAAGCCTCAACGACGGCGCAACGATCAGTTTCGGCGGGCAACCGGTGGCGCACTTGCGGCCGGATGCACGGCGCAAACTGGGCCTGGCCTTCGTCCCCGCTGAACGTCTGGGCCATGGCGCGGTGCCGGACCTGAGCCTGGCGGACAACGCCCTGCTCACCGCCTTTCAACACGGGCTGGTCAGCAACGGCCTGATCCAGCGCGGCAAGGTCGAAGCGCTGGCCGAAGAAATCATCCATCGCTTCGGGGTCAAGACGCCCGACACCCAGACACCGGCCCGCAGCCTGTCTGGCGGCAACTTGCAGAAATTCATCCTCGGCCGCGAAATCCTCCAGCAACCGAAACTGCTGGTGGCCGCGCACCCGACCTGGGGCGTGGACGTCGGCGCCGCCGCGACCATTCACCGGGCGCTGATTGCCTTGCGCGACGCTGGCGCAGCGATCCTGGTGATCTCCGAAGACCTCGACGAACTGTTCCAGATCAGTGACCGCCTCGGCGCTTTGTGCAGCGGTCGATTGTCACCGCTCAAGTCCACGGTCGACACGCGCCTGATCGATGTCGGCGGCTGGATGGCCGGCCAGTTCGACGCCCCTCAATCACGTGCAACGGTTTAACGGAGTTTCACATGCTGCTTTCTCTCGAACCCCGTGGCCAGCAATCGCGCCTGATGCTGTGGTGCTCGCCATTGCTGGCGGCTGTCCTGACGTTGGGCTGTGGCTCGCTGCTGTTTATCGCGCTGGGCCATGATCCGCTGCTCACGCTGCACACCTTGCTGATCGCACCGGTCAGCGACTTGTATGGCGTCTCCGAACTATTGGTCAAGGCGCTGCCGATTCTGCTCTGCGCGTTGGGGCTGGCGGTGGCGTATCAAGCACGCATCTGGAACATCGGCGCCGAAGGTCAGTTGCTGCTTGGCGCGCTGGCCGGCAGTGCATTGGCGGTGAACATCATCGACCTACAAAGTCGCTGGGCGCTGGTGCTGATTCTGTTCGTCGGCACCTTGGCCGGCGCGGCATGGGCCGGGCTGACGGCGTGGTTGCGCACGCGTTTCAACGCCAACGAAATCCTCACCAGCATCATGCTCAATTACATCGCCCTGAACCTGTTGCTGTTCTGCGTGCATGGGCCGTTGAAGGATCCGGCGGGGTTCAACTTTCCCGAGTCAGCGATATTCGGTGATGCCAGCCGTTTGCCGCTGATGATGGAGGATGGTCGGGTCCACGTGGGCGTGTATTTCGCCTTGCTCGCGTTGGTAGCGGTGTGGGTGTTGCTGCAGAAAAGCTTTATCGGGTTCCAGATCAAAGTCCTCGGGCTGGACAAGCGCGCAGCGGGTTTCGTCGGCTTTCGCGAGAAGCGGCTGATCTGGCTGGCGCTGTTGATCAGCGGAGGATTGGCGGGGCTGGCCGGGGTGTCTGAAGTCACCGGCCCGATCGGCCAATTGGTGCCGCAAGTCTCGCCCGGTTACGGCTATGCCGCGATCACCGTGGCGTTTCTCGGGCGGTTGAATCCCATTGGCATCCTGTTTTCCAGCCTGCTGATGGCGCTGCTGTACATCGGCGGCGAGAGCGCGCAGATGAGCATGAATCTGCCCCAGGCAATCACCCAATTGTTCCAGGGAATGATGCTGTTTTTCCTGCTGGCCAGTGACGTGCTGATTCTCTACCGACCGCGTTTGAACCTGCGCTGGCCCCGTCGCGCGCAAGCTACCGCCGTACACGCAGGAGCGCTGTGATGGATATCGATCTGCTGAGCAATATTTTCTACGCCATGGTCCGTTGCGGTACGCCGCTGCTGTTGGTGGCACTCGGTGAATTGATCTGCGAGAAGAGCGGCGTTCTGAACCTCGGCCAGGAAGGAATGATGCTGTTTGGTGCGGTGATCGGTTTTATCGTCGCGCTGAACAGCGGCAACCTGTGGCTCGGCGTATTGCTGGCAATGCTTGCCGGGATGCTGTTGTCGTCGTTGTTTGCCTTGGTGGCGTTGGTGTTCAACGCCAATCAGGTGGCCACCGGGTTGGCGCTGACGATCTTCGGCGTGGGTCTGTCGACGTTTGTTGGTGCGGCGTGGGTCGGTAAACCGCTGGCGGGTTTCGAGCCGGTGGCGATTCCTTATTTGAGTGAAATCCCACTGATCGGGCGGATGCTGTTTGCGCAGGATCTGCTGGTGTACCTGTCGTTCACGCTGTTTGCGCTGGTGGCCTGGGTGATTGTGAAAAGTCGCGTCGGGCTGATCATTCAGGCGGTCGGCGAAAACCCGGATGCGGCCAGTGCCATGGGCTTGCCGGTGTTGGGCGTGCGCACGCTGGCGGTGCTGTTTGGTGGGGCGATGGCGGGATTGGCCGGGGCTTATTTGTCCCTGGCTTACACGCCGATGTGGGCGGAGAACATGAGCGCCGGGCGCGGCTGGATCGCCCTGGCACTGGTGGTGTTTGCCAGTTGGCGGGTGTGGCGCTTGCTGCTGGGAGCGTATCTGTTCGGACTCGCCAGCATCCTGCATTTGGTGGCGCAAGGGTTGGGGCTGGCGATTCCGTCGAGTCTGCTGGCGATGCTGCCGTATGTCGCGACCATTGTGGTGTTGGTGTTGCTGTCCCGGGACGCGGTGCGTACGCGGTTGTATGCGCCGGTGTCGTTGGGGAAACCGTGGCAGGCCGGGCATTAAAGGTCGACCGGGCCGGCCTCTTCGCGGGCAAGCCCGCTCCCACAGGGTGTTGTGTCGAACGAAAAATCTTCAGTTCAACGCGATCTACTGTGGGAGCGGGCTTGCCCGCGATGGGCCCCTCACAGGCAATATTTGAACAACGCCCCACGCCAATTCAAAGAACAAGAAAATCACCAACAGCGAACTGGCGCCATGGAGCAAGGCATACAACTGCCAAGCCGAAAATAGAAACCGCCCCACCGCGTCATACCGCCCAAACACCTGCTGCGGATCACGGATCCGCAGTACCGCCCACACGCAGACAATCGACCCCAACAGATTGGCCATCAGCATGTGCATCGGCTCAAACGGCGGCAGCTCGCCAGGCAAGTTGAACGCCTGACTCACACTCAACAAAACCCCATGCAACGCCGCAAAACTCCACGGCGTGACAAACGCCACCATGACGATCAAGTCATACCAGGCGCTACCCTTCACCAACCGGCGATATTGCGTTGAAGTCCACATCCGTCTTGCTCCATCAATTCAGGGAGCAACAAGGCTAAAGCCTGGAGTATGCTCCAGGGTCAAGCCCTCTCGAGATGTCATGATGCGCATCGGTGAATTAGCCCAGGCCAGCGCCGTCAGCCGCGACACGCTGCGTTTCTACGAGCAACGCGGATTGATTGCAGCGCAACGCAGCGCCAACGGTTATCGCGACTATCCGGCGGACATGGTGCAATTGGTGCAGTACATCAAGACCGCTCAGCGATTGGGCTTTACCCTCGGCGAGATCGGCAACAGCGTCGCCGCGATATGGCAGTCGCCCGATCCGGACAGCGCCGTCACGCAATTGCTGCAAGACAAACTCAATCTGATCGAAACCCGAATCGACGAACTCGGCGCGCTGCGTCAGGAGTTGCAGCAACGGCTCGGTCAACGTTGTCCATTGAACCCGTGATCCTCATTTATCAAGGAAGCCACTCATGTCTACGGCAAAAACCGCACTCATCATCGGCGCCTCCCGGGGCTTGGGCCTCGGTCTGGTGAAAACCCTGCTGGCCGACGGCTGGCAGGTCACCGCCACCGTGCGCAACCCGCAGAACGCCGAAGCCTTGCAGGCCTTGGGCAAGGTGCGGATCGAAAAACTCGACATGGATGATCAGCAAGCAGTCATCGCCCTGAGCCAACAGCTTAAGGGTGAAGTGTTCGACCTATTGTTCGTGAATGCCGGGGTCAAAGGCCCGGAAGTTCAGACGCCGGGCGGCGCGACGCTGGCCGAAGTCGGGCAACTGTTTTTCACCAATGCGGTGGCGCCGATCAATCTGGCCCAGCGCTTCGTCGGGCAGATTCGTCCGGATACCGGCGTGCTGGCGTTCATGAGTTCGGTGCTGGGCAGCGTGACCATGCCGGATGCGCCGGAGCTGGCGCTGTACAAGGCCAGCAAAGCGGCGCTGAACTCGATGACCAACAGCTTCGTCACTCAGTTGGGCGAGCAGAAACTCACCGTGCTGTCGCTGCATCCGGGTTGGGTGAAGACCGACATGGGCGGTGAAGGTGCCGACATCGATGTGGGCACCAGTACGCGCGGATTGGTCGATCAGGTGAACGCTTATGTTGGCAAGGGTGGGCATCACTTCGTGAACTACAGAGGCGAAACCATTCCCTGGTAACAAACACAAAACCTGTGGGAGCGGCGGTGCGACGATTCGACTTGCCCGCGATGCAGGCACCTCGGTCTGTCAGTGATACCGAGGAGATGCAATCGCAGGCAAGCCAGCTCCCACAGGGATTTGTGTTGCCCTGTCGGGCCGGGCTTGCCCGCGATGCTTTTTTAATTGAAACTCCGCACTTCGTCCCCGCGACGACCCTGGATCAGCAGACAGGGTAATCACTGAGCTGGCTAACCTGAACCCCACTTTCAGAGGAGCCGGCCAACATGCCTGCGACCCGTACCTGGTTAAAAAATCCCCTCGCGATCTTCACTGCCAATGGCCTCGATGCCCGTGGCGGCCTGGTGCTGCAAAACGGTTTGATCGTCGAAGTGCTCGCCGCCGGCCAGCAACCGTCCGCACCCTGTGGACAAGTGTTCGATGCCCGCGAGCATGTGATCCTGCCGGGACTGATCAACACCCATCACCACTTCTATCAAACCCTGACCCGCGCCTGGGCACCGGTGGTCAATCAGCCGTTGTTCCCGTGGCTGAAAACCCTCTACCCGGTCTGGGCCCGCCTCACCCCTGAAAAACTCGCCCTCGCCAGCAAAGTCGCGTTGGCCGAATTGCTGCTATCTGGCTGCACCACCGCGGCCGATCACCATTACCTGTTTCCGCAAGGCCTGGAAAATGCGATCGACGTACAAGTCGAAAGCGTCCGCGAATTGGGCATGCGCGCCATGTTGACGCGCGGTTCCATGAGCCTCGGCGAAAAGGACGGCGGCCTGCCACCGCAGCAGACCGTGCAGGAAGGCGAAGTCATCCTCGCCGACAGCCAGCGCTTGATCGCCGAGTACCATGAGCGTGGCGACGGCGCGCAAATCCAGATCGCCCTCGCGCCGTGCTCGCCGTTCTCGGTGACCCCGGAAATCATGTCGGCCAGCGCCGAACTGGCGAACAAACTCGACGTGCGCCTGCACACCCATCTGGCCGAAACCCTCGACGAAGAAGACTTCTGCCTGCAACGCTTCGGGTTGCGCACTGTGGATTACCTCGACAGCGTCGGCTGGCTCGGCCCGCGCACCTGGCTGGCCCACGGCATCCATTTCAACCCGGATGAAATCGCCCGTCTCGGCGCCGCCGGCACCGGTATTTGCCATTGCCCGAGTTCGAACATGCGCCTGGCGTCCGGCATTTGCCCAACACTGGACCTGACCGCTGCCGGCGCGTTGCTGGGCTTGGGCGTGGATGGTTCGGCGTCCAACGATGCGTCGAACATGATGCTGGAAACCCGTCAGGCGCTGTACATTCAGCGGCTGCGTTATGGCGCCGAGAAGATCACGCCGGAATTGGTGCTGGGGTGGGCGACCAAGGGTTCGGCGAGTTTGCTCGGGCGTACCGATATCGGCGAACTGGCGGTGGGCAAGCAGGCGGATCTGGCCCTGTTCAAGCTCGATGAGCTGCGGTTCTCCGGCAGTCATGATCCGGTGTCGGCGTTGCTGCTGTGCGGCGCTGATCGGGCGGATCGGGTGATGGTCGGCGGCAAATGGCGGGTGATTGATGGACAGGTTGAAGGGCTGGATTTGAAGGGGTTGATTGCCGATCACAGCCAGGCGGCTCGGCAGTTGATTGCCGGTACCTGATACAACACAAATCAAAACTGTGGGAACGCCGCCCGGACCAAGCTCGCTCCCACAGGGGTTGTCGTTGTCCTAGAGACCGAGCAGCGACAACATGATGAATGTCGCAAACAGCACAAAGTGGGTCATGCCTTCGATGGCATTGGTTTCGCCATCGTTGAGGTTGATTGCGCTGACGATCAGGGTGAGGAAGACCATCACTGTCTGCACCGGGGTCATCGCCATCTGGAACGGCTGGCCGGTGTAGAGCGCCATCGCTTCCATCACCGGCACCGTCAGGATGACCGTCGACAGCGACGCGCCCATGGCGATGTTGACCACCGACTGCATGCGGTTGGCCAGTGCCGCCCGCAACGCGGTCAGAATCTCCGGCGCCGCCGAGATTGCCGCCACCAGGATCGCCGTGATCACCGGCGGTGCGCCCGTCCCTTCCAGGCCCAGGTCGAGGGTCTTGGACATCACTTCGGCCAATGCGCCGATCACCACCACGCCGAACACCAATGTCCCAATACTCAGCCCCAGATTGATGGGCTCAGGTTCTTCCTCCGGGACTTTTTTTCGACGTTTTTCCGGGTAGCTGTAGCTGAAGAAATAACTGTGCGGCCCGACCTGCATGCGCAGGAACAGGGTGTAGAGCACGACCATCGCACCAATGGTGAACGCCGAATAGAGTTTCCAGCTGGCCTCGGGAATGAACTCCGGCACCACCATGGAAACGCCCATGGCGGTGAGGATCATCGCGCTGTAACTGCGCGCCGAGTCATCGTTGTAGGACTGTTCTCCATGCTTGAGCCCGCCCATCAACGCGGCCAGGCCGAGGATGCCGTTGATGTCGAGCATCACCGCCGAATAAATCGTGTCGCGTACCAGGGTCGGCGAGGCTTCGTTGCTCATCATGATCGCCAGGATCACCACTTCCACCAGCACGGCGGCCAGGGTCAGGATCATCGTGCCGTAAGGGTCGCCGACTTTTTCGGCCAGCAGTTCGGCGTGATGGGCGACGCGCATGGAGGCAACGACGATGAATGCGATCAGCACCAGGCCGGCGGTCAACGCGATGGGCTGGCCGCTGTGCAGCATCCAGTGTTCCAGCGGATAGGCGACGGCGGCGGCAATCACGGCCAGCAGCAGAAATTTTTCTTGCTTGAGGAGTGTGAGCATTGCGGGCCTTTTTGCCGTGTGAAGCGAAACCAGGGTGATGAGCTACTGACTGTGGGGCGGCACTAACGTTTCGTTACACCTTAGCGCACCAGTGGATAGCGTGAACTGGGCCCTATGCACTGGGTTGGTTCCAGTGGTGAGTTGAAGATCAAAAGATCGCAGCCTGCGGCAGCTCCTACAGGGGAATGCGAAACCATGTAGGAGCTGCCGCAGGCTGCGATCTTTTGATTTGTTGTCTTGTTGGTCAGCAATTTGCATTGGCCTTGCCAACCTCACAACAACATGGAGTTCGAATTCATGCACAAACGTCCGTTGAAGAAGCTGCTTTACGCCGTTGCGGCGGCCATCGGTCTGAGCGCAAGCCTGACTGCCAGTGCCACCGACCCGCTGAAAGTCGGCTTCGTCTACATCGGTCCGATTGGCGACCACGGCTGGACGTATCAGCATGAACAGGGGCGCAAGGCGCTGGCGGAAAAATTCGGCGACCAGATCACCACCAACTATGTGGAAAACGTCGCTGAAGGCGCCGACGCGGAGCGGGTGATCCGCAACATGGCCAAGGACAAGTACGACCTGATCTTCACCACGTCCTTCGGCTACATGAACCCGACCCTGAAAGTCGCCAAGCAATTTCCCAAGGTGACCTTCGAACACGCCACCGGCTACAAGCAGGACAAGAACCTCGGTACCTACCTGGCGCGCACGTATGAAGGTCGCTACGTCGGTGGTTTCCTCGCGGCGAAGATGACCAGGACCAAGAAGATCGGCTACGTCGCGTCCTTCCCGATCCCGGAAGTGATCCGCGACATCAACGCCATTCAACTGGCCCTGAACACGTACAACCCCGGCACCGAGATCAAAGTGGTGTGGGTCAATTCCTGGTTCGATCCGGGCAAAGAGGCCGATGCCGCCAACGCGTTAATCGATCAGGGCGTGGATGTGGTGTTCCAGCACACCGACAGCCCGGCGCCGATCCAGGCGGCTGAACGTCGCGGCGTGTATGCGGTGGGCTACGCTTCGGACATGGCGCACTTCGGGCCGAAAGCGGTGCTGACGTCCATCGTCAACGACTGGGGCCCGCACTACATTCAGGCGACCCAAAGCGTGCTCGACCACACGTGGAAATCGCAGGATTACTGGGGTGGTTTGAAGGAAGGGACGGTTGAGTTGCCGATCAGCGATCTGGTGCCAGCGCCGGTGAAGGCCGAGGCAGAGCAGATCATTGCCGACATCAAAAGCGGTGCTTTCCACCCGTTCACCGGACCGATCAAGGATCAGGCAGGCGTCGAGAAGATTGCGGCGGGCGCGACGGCGAGCAATGCGGAGCTGGCATCGATGAACTACTACGTTGAAGGCATGAAGGCCGACATTCCGAAGTAATAGCTTAGAGCCAATACAAAACCCTGTGGGAGCGAGCTTGCTCGCGATGAGGTCATCACATCCGACATCTCTGTTGAATGTCAGTCCGCTATCGCGAGCAAGCTCGCTCCCACATTTGATTTTCAGCGTTCTCAGGACTGCGCATGAACCAACTCCCGATCATCGACATCAGCCCGCTCTACAGCGAAGACACATACGCCTGGCAAACCGTCGCCAGCCAAATCGACCATGCCTGCCGTGAGTGGGGCTTTTTCTATATCAAGGGGCACCCGATCAGCGCCGCGCGCATTAACGCCGTGCTCGACAACGCCCAACGTTTCTTCGCCCTGCCCGCCGCCGAAAAGCTCAGGATCGACATCACCCAAACCCGTCACCACCGCGGTTATGGCGCTATCGCCACTGAACAACTCGACCCGAGCAAACCCAGCGACCTGAAAGAAACCTTCGACATGGGCCTGCACCTGCCGGCCGATCACCCTGAGGTGCTGGCGGAAAAACCGTTGCGCGGCCCCAACCGTCATCCGTCGATGCCCGGCTGGGAATCGCTGATGGAGCAGCACTACGTCGACATGCAGGCCTTGGCACAAACCCTGTTACGGACCATAACTCTGGCGCTGGGAATCGAGCGCGACTTTTTCGACACACGCTTCGTTGAACCGGTCAGCGTGCTGCGGATGATTCATTACCCACCGCGCCACACTGCCAGCTCCGAAGAGCAACAAGGCGCCGGCGCCCATACCGATTACGGCAGCATCACCCTGCTGTATCAGGATGCTGCCGGCGGCCTGCAAGTGCGAAACGTTAAAGGCGAATGGATCGATGCACCGCCAATCGACGGCACCTTCGTGGTCAACCTCGGCGACATGATGGCGCGCTGGAGCAACGACCGTTACCTGTCGACGCCGCACCGGGTGATCAGCCCGCTGGGCGTGGACCGTTACTCGATGCCCTTCTTCGCCGAGCCGCACCCCGACACGGCCATCGAATGCCTGCCCGGCTGTCAGGATGAACGGCACCCGGCAAAGTATCCGGCCACCACCTGCGCCGAATTCCTGCTCTCGCGCTTCGCTGACACCTACGCCTATCGACGGGAACAGGAAGCAGTGTGATGAACCGGCTGGTCAGGTTTTGCTAATTGTTTCCACGGGCATCTGTAGAATGCTCGCCCTCTGCACCTGATGAGAAAAGAATATGTACGACTGGCTGAACGCCCTGCCCAAGGCAGAACTGCACCTGCACCTTGAGGGTTCGCTGGAGCCTGAGTTGCTGTTCGCCCTGGCCGAACGCAACAAGATCGCCCTGCCGTGGAGCGACGTAGAAACCCTGCGCAAGGACTACGCCTTCAATAACCTGCAAGAGTTTCTCGACCTGTATTACCAGGGCGCCGACGTGTTGCGCACCTCTCAGGATTTCTACGACCTGACCTGGGCTTACCTGTTGCGCTGCAAGGCGCAGAACGTGATTCACACCGAACCATTCTTCGACCCACAGACCCACACCGACCGCGGCGTGCCGTTCGAAGTGGTCCTCAATGGCATCGCCGCCGCACTAAAAGATGGCGAGCAGCAACTGGGCATCACCAGCGGTTTGATCCTGAGCTTCCTGCGCCACTTGAGCGAAGAAGAAGCCCAGAAAACCCTCGACCAGGCCCTGCCGTTCCGTGATGCGTTTGTGGCTGTCGGTCTGGACAGTTCGGAAATGGGTCACCCGCCAAGCAAGTTCCAGCGCGTGTTTGATCGCGCTCGTCACGAAGGCTTCCTGACCGTCGCCCACGCCGGAGAAGAAGGCCCGCCCGAGTACATCTGGGAAGCCCTCGACTTGCTGAAAGTCCAGCGCATCGACCATGGCGTGCGCGCCATCGAAGACGAGCGTTTGATGCAGCGGATCATCGACGAGCAAATCCCGCTGACCGTGTGCCCGTTGTCGAACACCAAGCTCTGCGTGTTCGATCACATGTCTCAGCACAACATTCTCGACATGCTCGAGCGTGGCGTGAAAGTGACCGTGAACTCGGATGACCCGGCGTACTTCGGCGGTTATGTCACCGAGAACTTCCACGCGTTGTACACCCATTTGGGCATGACTCAGGATCAGGCCAAGCGTCTGGCGCAGAACAGCCTGGATGCCAGATTGGTCAAACCTTAAGACCGCTGAAGATCTAATGTGGGAGCGAGCTTGCTCGCGATGAGGCCATCACATTCAACATCGATGTTGAATGTCAGTCCGCTATCGCGAGCAAGCTCGCTCCCACAGGGGCCGTGATTAATTGACGATCGTGGCTTCGCTCAACTCCTCCAACGTTTTGCCCCGGGTCTCCATCCCGAACACCCACAC
>NZ_JBBWCB010000113.1:0-17415 GCF_039888995.1 Pseudomonas rossensis
GCCCATGAATTGCGCAGCCCACTAACAGCGATCAAGACCCACCTGCAAGTGGCGCGCATGACCGACGGCGCGGCCCGGGATCAATCCCTGGCCCGGGCCGAAGAGGGCGCCGATCGCCTGCACCGGACCCTTGAGCAATTGCTGTTGCTGGCGCGGGTCGAGGGCAGTCTGTCGTTCGATGACGGCGTGCAATGCAGCGCCGAGCAGGTGGCAAAACTGGCGATTCAGGACGCCGCCAGCGGTGATCGTCAGCGGATCAAATTTCAGATGCCGCCGAAGATCTCTCACGCCCCGGTGCAAATGCCCGCCGTGCTGTCGATCGCCGCGCTGCGCAACCTGCTGGACAACGCGCTGCGGCATACCCCGGGCGACGGCGCGGTGGAGCTGAGTCTGGTAACCACCGGCAACCGCGTGCAGTTTGTGGTTCGGGACCATGGGCCGGGCATTGCCGAAGACGATCTGCAACATTTGACCCAACGCTTCTGGCGCAACGGCCAGAGCACTGGCTGCGGCCTGGGTCTGGCGATTGTCCAGGCGATTGTCCAACGTTGCGGCTGTACGTTGCATTTCGACAGTCGGCCGGATGGGTTGCGGGTTGAGTTGACGATGCCTTTGCAACCCATCTGATCACCCCCCAATTCCCTGTGGGAGCGAGCTTGCTCGCGATGACGGTCTGTCAGTCACATCAATACTGGATGTGCCGCCGCTATCGCGAGCAAGCTCGCTCCCACAGGGGTTCTATGTCGCACATCAAATGTAACTTCTCTCCATTGGCATTTAAGCCGTCCCCGGCGCTATCGTCCCCGGCAGCTTTTTCTCAATGGATTGAGGTAACAGCGCCATGGATGCACCCCTACACATTTGCAAGGCAACCCCCGCCGACGCCGGCATCATCAGCCGCATCGTCGAGCGCTCCATCCGCGTCGGTTGCGCGCTCGACCATCGCAACGATCCGCTCACCGTCGCCACCTGGACCCACAACAAAACCATCGAACACGTGCAGCCCTGGTTGGCCGACGAACGGTTGTACCTGAACATCGCCCTGTTGCACGACAAACCGGTCGGCGTCGCGATGGCTGCGATCAGCGGCAAGGTCGCGTTTTGTTACGTGCAACCGGAATGGTTTCGTCGCGGGGCCGGGCAAGCGCTGGTGCACAACCTTGAAGGCTGGTTGACCGATCAGGGTTTGCGCCAGGCCCGACTCAACAGCACCCGCACCAGTGAAGCGTTTTACCGTCATCTGGGTTACCAGCCTTGCGCCGAAACCTTCGCCGTAGCCGGGCTCCACGCGATTCCCATGCACAAAGCGCTGCCACCACCTTCATAGAAAGCTGATCGAGGGTCTAAATCCTCGGCGCCCTGATGCGTTTCCAGAACAGGAAAACCTTATTGAGGGGTCGAGAGATGTCAGTCGCTACCAGCCTTATGGAAGATCAGTCGGCCCGGATCACTCCGGCGCCGACCGAGACGCTTTATCAGTTCAACGAATCGCCGCTGCTGGCCCGTCAAAACCAGCAGGAATCGAATGCCCGCAGCTATCCGCGACGCATTCCCCTGGCCCTCAAACGTGCCAAGGGCATTTATGTCGAAGACGTCGAAGGCCGTCGTTTCATCGACTGCCTGGCCGGCGCAGGGACGTTGGCCCTTGGACACAACCATCCGGTGGTGATCGAAGCGATCCAGCAAGTGCTGACCGATGAACTGCCACTGCACACCCTCGACCTGACCACCCCGGTCAAGGATCAATTTGTCCAGGACCTGTTCGGTCTGCTGCCGCTGGCTTTGGCCGCTGAAGCCAAGATCCAGTTCTGCGGCCCGACTGGCACCGACGCGGTGGAAGCCGCGCTGAAACTGGTGCGCACTGCCACCGGACGCAGCACCGTGCTGTCGTTCCAGGGCGGTTATCACGGCATGAGCCAGGGCGCGCTGAGCCTGATGGGCAGTCTGGGGCCGAAGAAACCCTTGGGCGCCTTGCTCAGCAGCGGCGTGCAGTTCATGCCGTATCCCTATGATTACCGCTGCCCGTTCGGGCTCGGCGGCGCGCAAGGTGTGAAGGTCAATCTCAACTACCTGGAAAACCTGCTCAATGATCCAGAAGCCGGCGTGCAGTTACCCGCAGCGGTGATCGTCGAAGTGGTGCAGGGCGAGGGCGGGGTGATCCCGGCCGATCTCGACTGGCTGCGCGGCCTGCGGCGGGTTACCGAAAAGGCCGGTGTCGCGCTGATCGTCGACGAGATTCAGAGCGGTTTTGCCCGCACCGGCAAGATGTTCGCCTTCGAGCACGCCGGGATCATTCCGGACGTGGTGGTCATGTCCAAAGCCATCGGCGGCAGTCTGCCGCTGGCCGTGGTGGTCTATCGCGACTGGCTCGACACCTGGCTGCCGGGTGCCCATGCAGGGACCTTCCGCGGCAATCAAATGGCCATGGCCGCAGGTTCTGCGGTGATGCGTTACCTGACCGAACACAAGGTCTGCGAGCACGCTGCCGCCATGGGCGAACGCCTGAGCGAACACTTGCACATCCTGCAGCGGGACTTCCCGCAACTGGGTGATATCCGCGGTCGCGGCTTGATGCTGGGTGTTGAACTGGTCGATCCGACTGGCGAGCTGGATTCGCTGGGTCATCCGCCGATCTTCGGTCGTCTGGCGCCGCTGGTGCAGCGTGAATGCCTCAAGCGCGGTTTGATCCTTGAACTGGGCGGCCGTCATGGCGGCGTGGTGCGTTTCCTGCCGCCGCTGGTGATTACCGCTTCGGAAATCGATCGGGTGGCCGAGATATTCGGCCGGGCCATGGCTGCTGCCACCGCCAGCCTCTAAATTTGTCAGTCTCTGACACGTTCCTTCTACATAACGGCTGCGCACGCAGTGCAGCCCACCCTACAGCGATGGAGAAACACCATGACTTCAGTATTCGACCGCGAGGACATCCTCTTTCAGGTCGTGGTCAACCACGAAGAGCAGTACTCGATCTGGCCCGACTACAAAGCCGTGCCTGCAGGCTGGCGCACCGTGGGCAAGAGCGGCTTGAAGAAGGAATGCCTGGCTTACATCGAAGAAACCTGGACTGACATGCGTCCGCTGAGCTTGCGCCAGAAGATGGAGGAACAAGCGGCTGTGGCTCATTAAGTCACCGCGCAAAAAGAAGCCCGCTGAACCGATATAGGTCAGCGGGCTTTTTGGTTTTTGAACGTCAAAAGATCGCAGCCTTCGGCAGCTCCTACATTGGGATTGATGTACACCCTGCAGGAGCTGCCGAAGGTTCGGGCCGCGTTCGGACGATCTTTTGATCTTAGGCCGAAGGCCCGTCACTCAACTCCTTGATCAGCAAATCCACATTCCCCTCCAGCTCGGCCACCGGATCCGCCGCATCCACACTCAACACCACCAGGCGACTCCCAGCCTCAGCAATCACCGCTTTCACCGCATCCGACGGTTGTCGGTGATGCAGCACCACCGCAACATCATTGTCCTTGAGCGTCGCACCCAATTGCTTGAGCGCTTCAGGTGACCACTCGGCATCCGGCCGCGCATCTAGGCCGATCAGCTCCAGGTTGAGGCCGCCGATCAGATAGCCAAAGTGATCGCTCAGGCTCATCACACTGAGGTTGTCGACACTGGCCAGCCGCGCTTCGCTGTCGGCGCTGAACTTGAGCAAGCGCTGTTTGAGCGCCGCCAGGTTGGCCTCGATCTTCGGCTTGGCCTCGGGCGCCAGGCGCACCAGGTCCGCCGCCATGACGTCCGCCATCCGCCCCATGTTGTTGCTGGAAAACCACGGCTGACTGTTCAATCCATCAACCTTGTTGCCCGGCTGCACGGCGATGCCGGGCAGGGCGCCGTCCACCGGGCGGGCGGCGTCGACCTCGACGATGCGGATGTTGTTACGCCGGGAGATCGGGTAAAGCGGATCATCCGCCCACAGCGAACGCAGACCAATCACTGCATCGGCGTCGGTCGCCAGTTTGGCCAGCGCCGGAGCGCCACGACCTGTGAAGTACGCGGTCTGACGGCTACCGGGCAGGTTCGCCGGCGCGGCACGTTCAAGGTTGACGTCGGTGCCTTTGAGCAGGACTTCGCCCAGGCCATAAGTGATCGGCAAGGACGCCAGCACGCGTAACGGTTTGGCGCTGTCAGCCGCAAAAGTTGTGTTGACCAGCCCGTACAAGGTCAATGTGAAGGTCAATGCCAGGGTCAATTGACGCAGAGAAAAAGACATTTATCCGAGATTCCCTTTCAGACTGGGGACAACGCCACGCGCAATGGCGGCGAGAGCGAAGGCGATACCGGCCACCAGAATGATCGCGGCGCCGGACGGGATAGGCAGGTCGAAGACAATCGGCGCGAGAATCCCGCATAGCGTGCTGACCGTGGCGATCAGCACCGAGCACCAGAAAAAACCCTTGAGCGACTGGCTGAGCAAACGCGCCGCCGCCGCTGGAATCACCAACAGGGCGCCGACCAGAATCGCGCCGATGACTTTCACCGCGGCCACGGTGATCAGCGTCACCAGAATCACAAACAGATAATCCAGCGTCTTCACCGCCACACCGCGAACCGCCGCCAGTTGCGGGTTGAAACTGGCCAGCATGATGCGGTTGTACAGCGGCAAGGCCAGCGCCATGACCAGCGAACCAACGATGGCCAACACCAGCAAATCATTGCCGTTCACCGTCAGCACCGAACCGAACAGCACGTTTTCAAGGATGTGTACGTTGATCTTGCCCGCCAGAATCAGCAGCAGACTGGCACCCAGCGCCAACGACACCGACAGAAACACACCGATCAACGTATCCGGCGCCAGACCCGTGCGGTTGCGCAGGTAGTTCAGCAAGATGCCGAACAACAAGCAGTAGCCGAACAGGCTGCCGTAAGGTCCGGTGTAAGGTTCGCCCAGCAGAATGCCGATGGCCACGCCGGTCAACGCTGCGTGGCCTACCGCTTCAGAGAAAAATGCGAAACGCTTGACCACCACCAACGTCCCCAAACCGCCCAGCACCGGGCCGATCAGCAAGCCGGCGAGCAATGCGTTGACCACAAATCCATAGGCCAGCGCCTCGGGCAAGTAACCCGACGAGGCCCACCCCTGGACCATCAAACGAAAGGCTTCGTAACTCATCAGGCAGCGCTCCGTGGATGGGTCGAGAACAGAGTCAGCAATCGTTCCGGAGTCAGCGCCTGTTTCGGCGTGGCATCGAACAGTACCCGGCGATTGAGCCCGGTGACGCGATCTGCCAGCCGTCCAACCGCTTCCAGATCATGCTCGATCCACAGCACGGTGATTCCGCTTTGACGCCAGTCGCCGAGCAGCCGTTCGAACACCTGAATTCCCGCCTCATCCAAAGCCGACATCGGTTCATCCAACACCAACAATTGCGGCGCCGGAATCAAACCCTGAGCCAGCAACACACGCTGACGCTCACCGCCGGACAACGCACCCATGCGCCGCTTGCGTTTGTCCTGCATGCCGACCCGTTCCAGGGCTTCGCCAATCGCGGCGGCGTAATGCTTGCTCAATCCGAGGAACGCCGGACGCCGCTGGCACATCGCGGCCATGAAGTCGTCGACGGTCATTGGTAGGCCGCGGTCGAATTCCAGAGCTTGAGGCACGTAGCCGATGGTTCCCGGGGTGCCGGGCCATTGCAGACTCAAGCGACCCTGATGGGGCATTTGCCCCAACAGCGTCTTGATAAGCGAACTCTTGCCACCACCGTTTGGGCCGACCAGCGCATGCACGCTGCCGGGCTGGACCTGAAACGTCACGTTGTCGAGGATCGTCGTGCGGCCCAGCGTCAGGCTGACCTCCGCAAAATCCAGCGTCGGCCCCGAAACCTGTGGGAGCGACGGTGCGACGATTCGACTTGCTCGCGATAGCGGAGTGTCATCGAACATTGATGGCGACTGATCCACCGCTATCGCGAGCAAGCTCGCTCCCACAGGGGATTCAGATTCCTTCAGGATGGGGTTCGGTGTGCTGAGTGTTTCTTTCGCCGTCATGCCCCGGACTCCTGAATTGCCCGGACCACCGTGTTGAGGTTGCCGGTCATTTCCTTTTCGTACTTGTCGGCGGTGTATTCGCCATAGGAAATGTGCGACAGCGGGTACAACTTCACGCCGGACTCACGCTGGATGGTCTCGACGTAGGTGGACGGAAAATCCATCTCCGAGAAGATCACTTTCACGTCCAGTTCACGCAGTTGATCGATGGTCTTTTTCAGCTGGCTCGGGCTCGGTTCGATGCCGTGCGCCGGTTCGACCACAGCGGTCACTTCCAGGCCGAATTCGCGCAGCAAATAGTCGTAAGCCGCGTGAACCGTGGCCACTCGCAGTTCGGCGTTCGGCGCCTGGGTCAGCTTCGCCAGGGCGTCGGCGCGCATCTGCCGCAGGCGTTTGCCGTAGGCGCGGGCGTTCTGGGTGTAGATCTTGGCGTTGGCCGGGTCGAGCTTGCCCAGTTCCCGGGCGATGTTGTTGACCTGGGCAATCGAGGCGCTGATCGACAGGAACGTGTGCGGGTTTACAACCTTGCCGGCGCCGCGAGCGGCGACGCCGGTGGCGGCCAGCAACGGCACGTTTTCGTTGGCTTCGATCACCGGGATGTTCGGGGTTTCGCTGGCGGCGATCATGCGGTCGGCAAAGTCGTCATGGCCGACGCCGTTGAGCACGACCACGTCCAGACCGCTGATGCGTTTGATGTCTTCGGCGCGGGGCTCGTAGGCATGCGGGTTGAAACCGGCGGGAATCAGCGGCACCACCTCGGCCTTGTCACCGACGATGTTCGCCACGTAGCTGTAATAAGGGTGCAGGGTGATGCCGATGCGCAGGCGCTTGGCCTCGTCGGCACTGGCTAGCGGGGTCAGCAGACAAGCCAGTAAACCGACCAACATCAGGCGCAAGAAAGAACGTTGAGATGAAATAGGCATGGGAAAGCGGTCTTCTCTCGGGTGAAGGCGAGGGTTCAGTGCCGGTGCTGGCGGGTCACGCCGGCATCGAATTGCGCGACGATCTGCTGCCAGCCGGCGCTTTCCAGCGCGGCGTCGGTGAGATCGGTCGGGGCCGCGAGGGCTTTGCCGCGGTTAAGCCAGACGTCCGGCGCATCGTCGTCAGCGGTCAAGCGCATCAGAAACGAACCCGCCACGGTGGCCGTCTGGCTCTGGCCGAAGTAAGCCTTGGCGTCGAGCAATTGCCAGGCATGACCGCCGCGGCTGACGGAACTGGCGTCCTGGGCGAACGGCGCAAAACCCTCATCGGCGAGGGCGGCGGGGGCGGGTAGCGCCTGTTGCTCCTGACGCAGCAGATGAATTTCGTCGAGCGTCACCCGCAGGTCGGCGTAGATGCCTTGCTCGGACGCGCTCAAGTCACGGCGGGCATCCAGTTGATGGCTGCCAACGCTGCTGACTTCCTGAGACTCACCGCGCCAGGCGACCACCGAGCCGGCAACAGCGAGGATCATCAGGCACAACAGCGACACATAGAGGGTTTCATGGCCGGCACCGGCCGGGCGGACGATTTGCGTAGTCGGCGTACTCATGGGGCTTCGATGTCCGCTTGGTCAATCTCGACGACGTGGCCGGGGCCGGCATCGAACAGCACGTAGAACTCGGCGCCGGGCTTCTTGAAAGTCAGGGTTGAATCGGCGCCGAGCTTGCCCGGCACCAGGATGGTTTCGTCATAGCCGATCACGTCCAGGGTCACCCCCGGCGCGCCGCTGCCGTCGGAGAAACCGCCGGTGCATTTGATCTGCTCGGCGTCGATGGCTGTGCATTCGCACATCGGGTTGTGGGCCAGGGCGCTGGCGCTGAAACCGGCGCAGAGCACCAGTAGCACGGCACTTAGAGGACGTATAACGTTGATCATGGTTTGCCTCCTTGTTGGTTCAGCCAGGCGAGGGTGGCCGGGGATGCCTGGCTCAGGGGGACGGAGGCCTGATGCATGGCGCCGTCCCAGCCTTCCATGGTGATCCAAAGCTCGGCGTCGGCTTTGGTCTTCTCGGGGATCGGCAACATCGCGCCCATGCGGTACGGCGTGCCGAAGAAAATCACCCCGGCAGCCCGCAGGCTGCGCGGTTTACCAATGCGCAGGTACGTCGCCTTGACCTGATCGCGACAGGTGTCGCACAGCGCCGCGTTGAAGCTTTTCATATAGCCGGCCGGACCATCGAGGGTCGGTGATTCGTTGCGCAACTCGGCCAGGCGCAGGCTCCAGGGCCCCACCTGAACCTCGCCGATTTCCCGCTCACCCAGGCCGGTGTCACCGCGAAACAGCGCAGCGTCGGCGAAGTACTTGGGCATAAAACCCAGCGGCACCAGCAACAGCAGAACATTGATGTGGAAGCGCCATTTGTGCCACAAACGACTCAGTTTCGAAGCCGGTTTATCAGCGATGAACAGACTCATTGGCTGACCTCCGTGGTTTCACGGCTGTTGGCCGGAGCGGTCTGACTGCGCGGGCGTTTGTTGCTGCGCTTGAGGGCGTTGGCCGTGGCCAGGGCGGTGCGCTTGGTCCAGATCAACAGGCCGCTGAGAACCATCATGCTCAGGATCAGGCCGAAGAAGAACCAGATCAGCTTGATCCAGATGCCGCCGAAATCCCCGGTGTGCAGCGGACGCATGGATTCGGTCACCAGCTCCAGGCCGGAACGGTCCGACAACAGGCGGGTGGCGGCGATGTCGCCGGTATACGGGTTGATGTCCGCGGTCTGGAACATCAGCGGATACCAACTGCGTCCGCCTACCGAGAGATAGCTATAGGCATTGGCAGGCAGGCTGACGAAGCTGTCGTTCAGGCCGGGAATACGTTCCTTGGCTTCGCGGATTGCTGTTTCCAGGCTGATCATCGGCGCTGGCGAACCGTCGGCAGTCAGCGGGACACTTTCACGCGGGACCACGGCAGCGACCGGCGCGGTGGAAATCGAAATCTGGTTATCGAACATGAACGCCTGAATCAGAAACCAAGTGCTGGTGATGGAAATCACCGCGATGAACCAGATCGACCAGATGCCGCTGAGGCGATGAAAGTCGCCCCAGAAAATCCGTGCACCGTGACGAATGCGCAACGTCGGTCGCAAGAAACCTTTCCAGAAGCGCTTGTAGACCACCAGCCCGGTGACCAACGACGCCAGCAGCGGCAGGCTCAGGAATGACACCAGGTACCAGCCCCAGCTGTAACCGTTGGTGAACGGCACCAGCCACCAGCCATGCAGGGCGCGGGTAAACGCCTTGAAATTGAATTGCGGGGCAGTGCCCTGAATGACGCCGCTGTAGGGGTTGACGTAAACCGTCATCGAGCGACCGTCGGGGTAGCTGACGTCCACGTCGAGGGCAAAGTGCGATTCATCGGGCCGGCTGATGCCTTCGACCAGTGTGTTCGGCTCCGCTTTTTTGATCGCGGCGATGATTTGGTCGTAACTGAGCAGCGGCGCATCGTCCGAGGGTTGGCTGGCGCGCATTTGCGGGTTGGCCAGCCAGACGATTTCCTGGCTGACCACCGCCAGGGTGCCGGTCACGCAGACGATCAGTACGAAAAACCAGATCGGCAATGCCAGCCAGCTGTGGACCAGAAACCAGAGTTTTGAACGGGATTTCGACATGATTAAAGTCTTGTTTCGATGAGAGGGCCTCTGCTGCGGGCTTCCCAGCGATGAGGTCCATGAAAGGTCGAACCGTGGCTTTTGCCTACGCGGACCGACTGCATCTAAATAAGACGGATGAGCATCGAAAATCCCGAAGGGGGATATGAAAGAAAATGTTTCGCGATATCACTTGGCTGGTTTCTGTAGGAGCGTTGTGCGCAAGGCGCAAAGCGTGGTGTGCTCGTTCATGAAGTGTGTTCAAGGGGATATGCGGTGCCTGTTCGGACGCCATCGCGAGCAAGCTCGCTCCCACAGTTGATCTTGGGTGTTCACAAACAATGTGATCACAGAAGATCCTTGTGGGAGCGAGCTTGCTCGCGATGGGGTCCTGTCAGTCACAGAAGGCTCAACTCTGCTTGAACATCTCCTTCGCCCGCTGCTCAATTTGCTCCTGAGTCAGATCCTCCTTGCGCGTGGCCAGAAACCACAGATGCCCATAGGGATCCTTCAGGGTTCCCGAGCGGTCGCCATAAAACTGATCCTTGACCTCGGACACCACCGTGCCGCCAGCCGCAATCGCCTGTTTATAAGACTTGTCCACATCGTTCACATACAGATGCAGGCCCACGGACGGCGACTTGTCCGGATTGCTCAGCGGACCCTGATCGCACGGCGTGCCAAGCATGATCGGGCAATCGCCGATACGCAGTTCGGCGTGGCCGATGCCGCCATCGGGCATGGACAGGCGCATGACTTCGGTGGCGCCAAAAGCTTTCTTGTAGAACTCGATGGCTTCGGCCGCTTTTTGAATGCCCAGATACGGGGTGATGCTGTGATAACCCTCTGGAATGGGTTTGACGCTCATGATGGTTCTCCCTGTTTTTGTTTTGGGATGAAGGTGGTCCTTCGCCGATTTACAACCTGTGAAGAGTAGTAGGAGCTGCCGAAGGCTGCGATCTTTTGACCTTGGCTGCGGTGCGGTCGACGAAAAATCAAGATCAAAAGATCGCAGCCTTCGGCAGCTCCTACAGGGTGTAAGGCATAACAACGCCACTGTTCAGCCATCAACAGCGAAGCAGCAGATTGCCCGGGTTGCTGATGAAAAAAAACCTCTGAGCGGCCCAGAACCCCCGAAAACATTGGCTCGAACGGCTAGGCACAGAAGCTGCAATGCCCTCTGCTGAACACTGATGCCGAGAGACTTGTATGCCTGAATCTGCCGTTTATCCGATCAACCCACCGGCCGCCCATCGGATCGCCAACGAAGCCGAAGCCTTACGCGTCGCCGAACGTATTGCCGCGGTGTTACTGGAGCAAGACGCCGAGCGCGACCGCTCCCGCCAAGTGCCCGCCGAGATCGTCGATCTGTATTCCAACAGCGGTTTGTGGGGCATCAGCGTGCCGAAAGCATTTGGCGGCGCGCAGGTGTCCTATGCGGTGCTGGCGCAGGTCATCGCGATCATCTCGGCGGCCGATCCGTCCCTGGGGCAAATCCCGCAAAACCACTATTGCCTGCTGGAAGACATTCGCCTGCAAGGCACACCTGAGCAGCAAACGCACTTCTTCGGGCTGGCGCTGCAAGGTCACCGCTTTGCCAATGCCTTGTCGGAAACCGGCGGCAAGAACGTGCAGGACATTCAGGCGACCCTCCGCCGGTACGGCGACGGCCGCCACCCCGGTGCCGCACGCGGAAATCCTCGAATTCGTCAAGCCGACCCTGGCCAAGGAAGGCGTGGACCTCGACATCAAGGTCTTCACTGGCTTTATCCAGCCCAACCAGCAATTGGCGTTAAAGAACCTCGACGCCAACTATTACCAGTACCGGCCATTTCTCGATGACTTCAACAAAACCCGCCATACCGATCTGGTGCCGGTGGTCGGTGTGCACATTGAACCGTTTGGTGCTTACTCGACCAGGATCAAAAGCATCGCCGAACTGAAGGATGGCGCCACGGTGTCGATTCCCAATGACCCGGTGAACACTGGCCGTGCGCTGGTGCTGTTGCACGAAGCCGGTCTGATCAAGCTCAAGGACCCGAGCAACACCCTGGCCACTCAGCGCGACATCATCGAAAACCCCAAGCACCTGAAAATCCGTGAACTGGAAGGTGCGCTGCTGGCCCGTTCGGTGAGTCAGGTGGGCCTGGCGTTTGTCTTCGCCAACTACGCACTGGAAGCGGGGATTGATACCAACAGCGCGTTGATCGTCGAGAAGGGCAAGAGTTTGTACATCGAATTTCTGGTCGCGCGGCCGGACAACATCAACGACCCAGGCTTGCAGAAACTGGCAAAGGCGCTGAATTCCGATGAGGTTCGGCAGTTCATCCTGACTCGCTACAAAGGGCAGATTGCACCGGGGTTCTAAAAACTCATCGACTGACAGGCCGCTTTCGCGAGCAGGCTCGCTCCCACATTTGATCTGTGGCGTTCACAAATCCAGTGTGGGAGCGAGCCTGCTCGCGAAGGCCGCACCGCTATTTCGGACCTGTCCCGGGTTCCAGCAGCTGCGCCCCCGGCCCCTGTTCCCCCAGCACATCGCCAAAGTTGCGTAACGGGCATGCCTCCATCGACAAACATCCACACCCGATGCAGCCATTGAGCCGGTCCCGCAGCAGCACGAGCTGATTGATCCGCTCATCCAGATCCCGACTCCACTGCGCCGACAACACCTTCCAGTCCGCCGCCGTCGGGGCGCGGTTATCTGGCAGGGACTTGAGTGCCTCACCAATCTCCGCCAATGGAATGCCCAATCGCTGAGCCACTTTGATCAACGCCACCCGCCGCAACACTTCCCGGGGATAACGCCGCTGGTTGCCCTGGTTGCGATTACTTTTGATCAAACCCTTGGATTCGTAAAAGTGCAGTGCGGTGACTGCGACGCCGCTACGCGCAGCCACTTGGCCGACGGTGAGTTCTTTATGCAGATTTTCCGAGGTGATCATTTAAAAAATGCCTCTTGACCTCAAGTTAACTCGAGGTTTTACCCTGCAGGCCTTCGGATCGCAAGATCCGGCTTACAGGTGAGTGGGGACTATTCATGCAACTGTCAGAGAAAAATCGCAGCTTCACCCAATTGATTGAATTCGAGATTGAACCCCATCAACAGCCCGCACTGGTGTCGGCGCTTTCGAAGCAGACCGAGCGTCTCGCCCAGGGTTACAGCGGTTTTCTGAGTGCCAGCATCCAGGCCAGCGACGATGGCCGGCGGGTGCTCAACTATCTGCAATGGCAAACACGAGAGGCGGGAGAGGCCGCGTTCAAAAGCTTTGAAAGCGGCGAGCAGGATTTCTGGCAACTGATCCGCGCCCATCAGGCGAAAACCGTGACCTTCGGCTCGTTCCAGGTGCTGCACAGCCTGGAACGCAGCCACGACAACGCACTGCACTGCAATCTGGTGGGTTAGATCGACAGCTGCATGACACGCTCGCCCTGAAGGTTTTCCGTGGCCCGGCGCTTGTTCACCGCCAGTTCGCCGATCTTGATCAGTCGCGTGCGGGTTACGTTGCGGCTCAACCCCAGCAGCGCAGCGGTGTGCACCTGGTTGTAATGGCTGAAGCGATAGGCGGCTCGCAGCAACGCGTCTTCGACTTTCTCGTGCAGCGCACCGGCCTGTTCTTCGAAGAGTTTTTGAAAGGCCCGATCGAGCAGGGCTTCCGGTGAATCGTCGACGTTGCTGTGGTAATCGTCCTGACGCTCGATGCGCATGTTCGACAGCCGCAGGTCGTCGCGTTCGATCACGCCGTTACGGCAGATCAGCAGGGTGTGGTGAATGACGTTTTCCAGTTCGCGGATGTTGCCCGGCCAGCTGTAGCTGCGCAGTTTCAGTTCGGCGTCTTTGCTGATGGTGATGGTGCCGTAGCCGAGGCGCTGGCTGTAGGCTTCGACGAAGTGTCGGGTCAGCGGCAGGATGTCGCCGGGGCGGTCGCGCAGCGGGCTCAATTCCAGGCTGACCACGTCGAGGCGGTAGTACAAATCCTCACGGAAATGCCCGGCGTTGATGGCTTTCTCCAATTGCACGTTGGTCGCCGCCAGCACGCGCACATTGATAGGAATGCTCTTGCGCGAACCCAGTCGCACCACTTCGCGCTCCTGCAACACCCGCAACAACTTGACCTGAATCGCCATCGGCAAATCGCCGATTTCATCGAGGAACAACGTACCGCCATCGGCCTCCTCGAACCAGCCGGCCTTGGCGCTCAGCGCACCGGTGAAGGCACCTTTTTCATGGCCGAACAACTCGGCCTCCACCAGGGATTCAGAGAACGCGCCGCAGTTCACTGCCACAAAAGGCCGGTTACGGCGGGCGCTGAGGTTGTGGATATGTCGCGCCACCAACTCCTTGCCGGTGCCGGTTTCGCCGATGATCAGCACGCTGGCTTCACTCGGTGCGACTTGTTGAATGTGGGCGAGCAAGGCTTGGGATTTAGGGTCTTCGAACACCTGCGCCGTGGCGCGGATCGAGGTGGCCAGAGCGGGCGAGGGCGGTAAGGTCAGCAGTTGCATGGGCAAGCTCCATGAATAGAAGGCTATGAATAGAAAGTCGGGATCGGCAGGGACTGGTTGAGCGCCCAGTCACCCAGTTCATGGAGTTTGTAATCCACCGGGTCATGCAGGGTTTGCGTGCGCAGGTTGCGCCAGTGGCGATCCAGTCGCAGTGAGGCATGGGTCGAACGGGCGCCAGTCACTTCGAACAGCCGGCTGCAGAGCTCCAGACCGTTGCGGGTGGCAGCGACCTTGGCCGTGGCGATGGCGTTAGCGAGATGTCCACGTTCTTCGGCGCTGAGGTTCGGGCCTTTGGCCCAGGCCTTGTCGAGCAACCCGGCAGCGCGCTCCACCAGCAGTCGAACACTTTCGAGGGCGACCCAGAATTCGCCGTAGTGGCCGAGTACATAAGGATCCTGACGCACATCCTGAGCATTGGATTTGTGCCACGGACGGGTCTCGGTGAGGGTGTATTGCCGCGCTTCTTCGAAGGCACCCTCGGCGATGCCGAGGAACATGTGTGTGAAGGTCAGCTGGGCAATCAACGGCCGGAGGCAGGCGAATGGCGTACTCAGCGGACCCGGATCGAGCAGCAGTTCCGACTCTTCGACTCGTACCCGTTCGAATGTCGCGCTGCCGCTGTCGGTCTGGCGCTGGCCCATGTTGTTCCAGTCGTTATGCAAGGTGATGCCGCTGCGACCGCTGGGAATCGCGGCGATCAACAGCTTGCCGCCAGCGCTTTCGTCCACCGCCGAGGCAATCAGCATTTGCGAATCGCTGGCGCCGGAGCAGAAACTTTTCTTGCCGGAAAATTCACGCCAGTCACCGAGGTTCTTCACCACGGTGCGGGTGTCCAGCGGGTTCAGGGCGTTACCCCAGAACCAGTTTTTGCGTGCGGTCTGTTCGAACCATGGCTGCCACTGCTCGGGGCGGGCGAACAGGCGCACGGTGGCGAGCATCAGGTGATGGAAGCCGAAGACATGGGCAATTGAACTGTCGACCTTGGCGAATTCGCGCACGATGGTCAGGGTGTCACTCCAGCTGGCGCCGAGGCCGCCGTACTGGGTGGGAATACTTAACGCGAGCAGACCGCTGTGGCGCAAGGCATCACGTTCGGCTTTGGGCGTACCGCCACGTTCATCGCGCTCGACAGCGGTCAGGGCAAACTCGGCAGCCAATCGGCGGGCGGTTTGCAAAGGGGATAGCAGGGCGCTTTGCGGCTTGGCAGTCACACGGAATTTCCTATGTGTCGATGGACCACTGTAGGAGCTGCCGCAGGCTGCGATCTTTTGATCTTGATCTTTAACATCAAAAGATCGCAGCCTCGTTTCACTCGTCAGCTCCTACAGGGGCGGGGCGGATCCGGCGGGCAGGATCAGGCTTTGGCGTGAGCCGGGAGCACATCATTGGCGATCATTTCGCCAAACGGCCCGGTGAGATTAGTGACGCCGCGCCCCGCAAGGCTGGCGTACGGCTCAGGCAACAGCGGGAACACCAGCTCGGCAAAACGGTAAGCCTCTTCGAGGTGCGGATAGCCGGAGAAGATAAAACTCTCGATTCCCAGGTCCGCGTACTCCTTGATTCGCGCCGCCACTTGCTGCGGATCGCCCACCAACGCCGTCCCGGCGCCGCCACGCACCAGACCGACACCGGCCCAGAGGTTGGGGGAGATTTCCAGGTTGTCACGACGCCCGTCATGCAACGCCGCCATGCGCCGCTGACCTTCGGAATCGAAACGCGAGAACGACTTCTGCGCTGCCGCGATGGTCTCGTCGCTGATGTGCTCGATAAGTTTGTCAGCCGCTTTCCAGGCCTCTTCAGCGGTCTCGCGGACGATCACGTGCAAGCGAATCCCGAACTTCACCGTGCGACCGTTTCGCGCGGCACGTTCACGCACATCGGCCAGTTTTTCCGCCACGGCGGCGGGTGGTTCGCCCCAGGTCAGGTAGACATCAACCTGCTCGGCGGCCAGTTCATGCGCTGCCTCGGAAGAACCGCCGAAGTACAGCGGCGGATAGGGTTTTTGCACCGGCGGATACAGCGCCTTGGCATTCTGCACTTGCAGGTGTTTGCCTTCGAAATCCACCGATTCGCCTTGCAGTACCCGGCGCCAGATTTTCAGGAATTCATCGGTCACTTCGTAGCGTTCGCTGTGATCGAGGAAGATGCCGTCGCCACGGTTTTCATCCGGGTCACCGCCCGTGACCACGTTGATCAGCAAGCGGCCATTGGACAGTCGATCCAGTGTCGCGGCCATGCGCGCCGAGACCGTCGGCGAGATGATCCCCGGCCGGATCGCTACCAGATAACGCAGGCGTTCGGTCAGCGGCACCAGCGCCGAAGCAATCACCCACGAATCCTCGCAGGAGCGTCCGGTGGGAATCAGCACGCCGTGGTAGCCGAGGCTGTCGGCCGCCTGAGCCACTTGTTTCAGGTAGCTGAGTGTCACCGGGCGAGCGCCCTGAGTGGTGCCCAGGTAATGGCCGTCGCCGTGAGTCGGCAGAAACCAGAAAACATCCATGAAGAAATCCTTAAGCGATTTTCAGCAGATTTTTGGGGTGCACGCCAAACAACGGCGCGGCGCGTTCTGCAGCCAGTTGTATGCGGGCCTTGAGAAGTTCACTGGTTATTTGGTAATTGGAGAAATCGGCTTCGGTGGCATAGACGCCAATCGGCAAGGTCAATGCCTGGAAGAAACTGAACAGCGGCCGCAATTGGTGATCGAGCACCAGCGCATGGCGTTCGCTGCCTCCGGTGGCGGCCAGCAATACCGGCGTGTCGATCAATGCATTGAGGTCGATTAGGTCGAACAGATGCTTGAGCAGTCCAGGGTAAGAGCCGCGATAGACCGGTGCGGCGACGATCAGCAGGTCGGCGTTCTCGATCGCTTGCAGCTCGGCTTCGATCTCGGCGCTCAATTCCTGGCGGGACAGTGCGGCGCCCAATGGTCGGGCGATGTCACCCAGTTCAATCAGCTTGCTTTCAATCGGCAATTGCTCGGCCAGTTGCGCCAACAGCGCCTGGGTCAGCACCAACGTGCGGGACGGACGCCAGGTACCGCCGGAGAGGGCAACGACTTTCAATGGACGCGACATGATCAGTTCCTTTTTAAACAGTTGCTCAGGGAGCAGTGAGTAGTCACTGACACAGAGCAAGAGCTGTTCCAATCCCTCGGAGCCTCGATTTACGGGGCTTTCAGCGTGTTGAACCGTAGAGGCTGTTCGATTAGCAGGGCTGTTTGTTGAATGACTGTTGCGTGACAAACAGTTGCGTAGGCAACAGTGCGTGATGCGATGGAGTTGTTATAAAGGCTTGCTGTTATTCCGCAAAAGATCATTAAAATATATTTATAGATCTTATAGGTATATAAA
>NZ_JBBWCB010000114.1:0-17090 GCF_039888995.1 Pseudomonas rossensis
GGGCATGGACGGCAAGGGGGCGGCGGGTTTGCCCTGCGCTACCTGCCACGCCGAGAGTAATCCGCCGGCCAGTTACGGCGCTCACGCACCGCCAGGGGCGCCGCACTGGAGCTTGCCGCCAGCCGCGCACAAAATGGCCTGGATCGGTCTGCCGGCCGACCAGTTGTGCGCAATGATCAAGGACCGTTCCAGCAACGGTGACCGCGATTTCGCCGCGCTGATCAAGCATGTCAGCGACGACAAACTGGTGCTTTGGGGCTGGAATCCGGGTCAGGGAAGGGCGCCGGTGCCGGTGCCGCACGACATTTTCGTCACCCAGTTCAAGCTTTGGGCTGACGCGGGAGGGCCATGTCCGGTCGTGGGTAGTTGACCGGCGGTCCGTTAACAGGGAGCCAAACCGGGTATGGACGACTCTAAGCAATATACCCGCCAATGGAGTGAGTAATGCTGATCCCAGGCAAACCGGTAAAACCAGGCGCGTGCACCGACCCGTTGCGCACGCCACTGCAGGAGCGCGAGCTGCTGCGTGACTTGGCCCGCAAGGCCGAGGAGGAGTTGATGGGCGTGCAGATGGCGAGCATGGACGAGTTGACGCTGCTCTCCAACCGACACGGTTTTACAGCGCTGGCCCAACAAGGGCTGGATGTCTGCCAACAGCTGAAAAAGCCAGCGACGCTGCTGCTTTTCAATATTGATGACTTCAAACACATCAACTATCTCTATGGTCGTGCCGAGGGCGACAACGCCCTGAAAACCTTCGCTGATGTGCTGCGCATTGCCTTTCGCGAGAGCGATGTGATCGGCCGTTTGGGCAGCGACAAATTCGTTGCGTTGCTGAACGGCTCAAGCGTCGTGGAGATTCCCGCGATCAGGGCGCGACTCGAAGAAATACTCGAAGAGCGCAATGCCACGGTGCATCGCGGTTATGACATTCGCTTCAGCATCGGACAACTCGAGTGCAACCCTCAGCTCCCCGGCTCGATCGAGGAGCTGCTGGCACAAGCCGACGTATTCACTTGGCAAACAATTGACCTACGTCCTTGAATGCCTTGAACTCAAGCGCGTTGCCGCACGGATCGAAGAGAAACATCGTCGCTTGTTCACCTACCAATCCCTGAAAGCGAATGCCCGGTTCGATCACGAATCGGGTATCGAGGGATTTCAACCGTTCGGCCAGCGCCTCCCATTCCGCCATCCCCAACACCACACCAAAATGCGGCACCGGCACGTCATGACCGTCGACAGCATTGGTGTGCGCGGCTTCTTGAGTGGCGATTTTCGGCGCCAGGTGAATGACCAGTTGATGGCCGAAAAAATTGAAATCGACCCAATGATCGCTTGAGCGACCTTCTTCCAGGCCGAACACTTCGCCATAGAAATTGCGCGCGGCAGTCAGGTCGTAGACCGGGATGGCCAAGTGAAAAGGGGAGAGTTGCATCGGATGTGCCTCGACTGTCTGGATTCAGATTGAGTTTAGCCCTGTGCTTTTTGATTAAAAGACGATAATTTTTGCATCGAGCTCAAAATATTTAGATCAATCGAGAAGGCCATGCTGCGAGAACTGAAAACCTTCATTGCGGTAACGCGCTACGGCACGTTTGCCGCCGCCGGGATGCACATCGGCCTGACCCAGTCGGCCGTCAACGCGCAGATTCGCAATCTGGAACAGGCCCTGGGTATTCGTTTGTTCAACCGCACCGGACGTCAGGCGCTGCTCAATGCGGCGGGCCAGCCCCGTTTGTATTGATCGTGCCAGCGGACCTTGAAGGCGATGAGCCGTTGCAGATCCTCGTGAGCCATCCGCATGTGCGTTACGATCGCAATTCGTTCGGTGGAAGACTGGTGACGCGGTTTTTGCGCGAGCAGCAGATTGATGTGCAGGTGGCTTTGGAGCTGGATGAGCTGGAAGCGATCGTGAAGATGGTTGAATGCGGGTTAGGCGTGTCGCTGCTCCCCGAGGCGGGGCTATGGCTTGAACATGGGGCGAAGGTTCGGATCATCCCGTTGGGGGAGTTGACGTTCTATCGGGAGATTGTGTTGTTGCAGCGTTACAGTCAGCGTACACAACCGATCCAGCAGCTGTTTACGAAATGTCTGGGCGCCCAATAACCCTGTGGGAGCGAGCTTGCTCGCGATGACTGACTGACATTCAAAATTGATGTCGACTGACACTCCGTAATCGCGAGCAAGCTCGCTCCCACAGGGGGGCTGCATCAGGCCACAAATCGCAGGCATAAAAAAACCCGCCTCAAGAGGCGGGTTTTTTAATTGGCTGACCGAAGATTACTCTTCGAGGCTGCCCATGGCCGTGGTGTTGAAGCCACCGTCCACGTACATGATTTCGCCGCTGATGCCGGACGCCAGGTCCGAGCACAGGAAGGCGCCGGCGTTGCCGACTTCGTCGATGGTGACGTTACGACGCAGCGGGGTTTGCGCTTCGTTGGCGGCCAGCATCTTGCGGAAGTTCTTGATGCCGGAAGCGGCGAGGGTGCGGATCGGGCCAGCCGATACGCAGTTGACGCGGGTGCCGTCCGGGCCCAGGGAGCCGGCCAGGTAACGAACGCCAGCTTCCAGGGAAGCCTTGGCCATGCCCATCACGTTGTAGTTCGGCATGGTGCGCTCGGCGCCCAGGTACGACAGGGTCAGCAAGCTGCCGTTGCGGCCTTTCATCATTTCGCGACCGGCTTTGGCCAGGGCCACGAAGCTGTAGGCGCTGATGTCGTGAGCAATGCGGAAACCTTCACGGGTGGTGGCTTCGGTGAAGTCGCCATCCAGTTGGTCGCCCGGGGCGAAGCCGACGGAGTGCACGATGCAGTCCAGGCCGTCCCACTTCTTGCCCAGTTCAACGAAGACCTTGGCGATTTCTTCATCGCTGGCCACGTCGCACGGGGAAGCACAGGTCAGGGTTGGAACCCCAGCTTTGTGCGAACTCTTCGACACGACCCTTGAGTTTGTCGTTCTGATAAGTGAAGGCAAGCTCAGCGCCCTCGCGATGCATGGCGGCAGCGATGCCGGATGCGATGGACAGCTTGCTGGCGACACCGACGATCAGTACGCGCTTACCGGCGAGAAAACCCATGTGTTGCTCCTCTCTTTCAGGTTATTGCGCAGTGGCCGGGGCCAGGAAAGCGGCTTCCAGCAACTGCTGTGTATACGGATGTTTGGGGGCCGCAAAAATACTTTGCGCGTCTCCCTGTTCGACCACTTGGCCTTGCTTGACCACCATCAACTGATGGCTCAGCGCTTTGACGACAGCCAGGTCATGGCTGATAAACAGATACGTCAGGTTGTACTTGGTTTGCAGTGAACGCAAAAGCTCCACCACTTGGCGTTGCACTGTCCGGTCGAGGGCCGATGTCGGCTCGTCCAGCAGAATCAACGCCGGTTTTAGCACTAATGCCCGGGCAATGGCGATTCTCTGCCGTTGCCCGCCGGAAAATTCGTGGGGGTAGCGGTGCCGGGTTTCCGGGTCCAGACCTACCTCCTTGAGTGCCGCAATAATCGCTTGTTCCTGTTCCGCCTCGGTGCCCATCTTGTGGATCCGCAGGCCTTCGCCGACGATCTGGCTCACGCACATCCGTGGGCTCAGGCTGCCGAACGGGTCTTGAAACACCACCTGCATCTGCCGACGCAGCGGCCGAACCTGTTGCTGCGTCAGGCAGTCTAGCTGCTTGCCTTCAAAACGGATCGAGCCTTTGCTACCGATCAGCCGCAAAATCGCCAAACCCAGTGTCGACTTGCCGGAACCGCTTTCTCCCACGATCCCCAGAGTCTGGCCCTGAGGCAGGCTGAAATTGATTCCGTCCACCGCTTTGATGTGGTCGACGGTCTTTTTCAGAAAGCCCTTCTTGATCGGGAACCAGACTCTCAGGTCCTCGACTTGCAGCAATGGCGGGCCGATAACGTTAGTTGCCGGCTTGCCGCTGGGCTCCGCTGCCAGCAGTTCCCGAGTGTACGGATGCTGCGGTGCGCGGAACAACTCTTCGCACGATGCCTGTTCGACGATGCAACCGCGCTGCATGACACATACGCGATGCGCAATTCTTCGTACAAGGTTCAAATCGTGACTGATCAGTAGCAGCGCCATGCCCAATCGGGCCTGTAATTCCTTGAGCAATTCGAGGATTTTCAGCTGAACGGTTACGTCCAGCGCGGTGGTCGGCTCGTCGGCGATCAGCAGTTCCGGCTCGTTGGCCAGGGCCATGGCAATCATTACCCGCTGACGCTGGCCGCCAGACAATTCATGGGGCAGGGCCTTGAGGCGCTTCTCGGGCTCCGGGATGCCGACCATTTCCAGCAGCTCCAGCGTGCGCTTGGTCGCGACTTTGCCGATCAGGCCTTTGTGGGTGCTCAACACTTCATTGATCTGCTTCTCGATCGAGTGCAGCGGATTGAGCGAGGTCATTGGCTCCTGGAAGATCATCGCGATCCGGTTGCCGCGGATGTGGCGGATGGTTTTCTCTTTCAGGCTCAGCAGATTTTGCCCGGAGTACTCGATGGTCCCGGACGGATGCCGGGCGAGCGGGTAAGGCAACAGCTGCAGGATCGAGTGGGCGGTCACCGATTTGCCGGAGCCACTTTCGCCCACCAGCGCCAGGGTTTCGCCGCGCTTGATATCGAAGCTCACGCCTTCGACCACCCGTTGAACGCGCTCGCCGACGACAAATTCGACGGCCAGGTCGCGCACTTCGATCAGATTGTCCTGATTCATTTCACTTCCTCGGGTCGAAGGCATCGCGAGCAGACTCGCCGATGAACACCAGTAAACTCAACATCAACGCCAGCACGGCAAACGCGCTCATACCGAGCCACGGCGCTTGCAGGTTGGATTTGCCCTGGGCCACCAGTTCACCGAGGGACGGCGCGCCAGGCGGCAAACCGAAGCCGAGGAAATCCAGGGCGGTCAGGGTGCCAATCGCGCCGGTCAGAATGAACGGCATGAAGGTCATGGTCGAGACCATTGCGTTGGGCAGGATGTGGCGGAACATGATCGCCCCGTTTTGCATCCCCAGCGCCCGCGCGGCGCGCACGTATTCCAGATTACGCCCTCGCAGGAATTCGGCACGGACCACGTCCACCAGGCTCATCCACGAGAACAGCAGCATGATCCCCAGCAGCCACCAGAAATTCGGCTGCACGAAGCTGGCGAGAATGATCAGCAGGTACAGCACCGGCAGCCCGGACCAGATCTCCAGAAAGCGCTGCCCGGCCAAATCCACCCAGCCGCCGTAGAAACCCTGCAAGGCCCCGGCAATCACACCGATGATCGAGCTGAGAATGGTCAGCGTCAGGGCAAACAGCACCGATATCCGGAAGCCATAAATCACCCGCGCCAACACGTCGCGGCCCTGATCGTCAGTGCCCAGCAGATTGTCGGTGGAAGGCGGCGCTGGGGCCGGGACTTTCAGGTCGTAGTTGATGCTTTGATAGCTGTAGGGAATCGGCGCCCACAGGACCCAGGCGTCTTTTTCCTTGAGCAATTCGCGGATGTACGGGCTCTTGTAGTTGGCTTCCAGCGGGAACTCGCCGCCGAAGGTGGTTTCCGGGTAACGCTTGAGCGCCGGGAAGTACCAGCCGTTGTCGTAGTGCACCACCAGCGGTTTGTCGTTGGCGATCAACTCGGCGCCGAGGCTCAGCCCAAACAGCAGCAGAAACAGCCACAGCGACCACCAGCCACGCTTGTTGGCCTTGAACAGTTCGAAGCGTCGGCGATTGAGAGGGGACAGATTCATCTCAATGCTCCCGGCTTTCGAAGTCGATACGCGGATCGACAAAGGTGTACGTGAGGTCACCGATGAGTTTCACCACCAGCCCCAGCAGTGTGAAGATAAACAGCGTGCCGAAGACCACCGGGTAATCGCGGTTGATCGCCGCCTCGAAACTCATCAGCCCGAGGCCGTCGAGGGAGAAGATCACCTCCACCAGCAACGAGCCGGTGAAGAAGATGCCGATAAACGCCGACGGGAACCCGGCGATCACCAGCAGCATGGCGTTGCGGAACACATGGCCGTAGAGCACGCGGTGATTGCTCAGGCCCTTGGCTTTGGCGGTGACCACGTACTGTTTATTGATTTCATCGAGGAAGCTGTTCTTGGTCAGCAGGGTCATGGTCGCGAAGTTGCCGATCACCAGCGCCGTCACCGGCAAGGCCAGGTGCCAGAAGTAATCGAGAACCTTGCCGCCCATGCTCAACTCATCGAAGTTGTTGGAGGTCAGCCCTCTGAGCGGGAACCAGTCGAAATAGCTGCCGCCGGCGAACACCACGATCAGCAGGATGGCAAACAGAAATGCCGGGATCGCGTAGCCGACGATGATCAACGAGCTGGTCCAGACATCGAAGTGGCTGCCGTGTCGCGTCGCCTTGGCGATCCCCAGCGGGATCGACACCAGGTACATGATCAGCGTGCTCCACAGCCCTAGGGAGATCGACACCGGCATCTTTTCCTTGATCAGGTCGATGACCTTGGCATCGCGGAAGAAGCTGTCGCCGAAATCCAGGGTGGCGTAATTCTTGATCATGATCCACAAGCGTTCCGGCGCCGATTTATCGAAGCCGTACATGTGCTCGATTTCCTTGACCAGCATCGGGTCCAGGCCTTGGGCGCCGCGATAGGCGGAGCCCGCCACCGAGACTTCGGCACCGCCACCGGCAATGCGGCTGGTGGCGCCTTCGAAGCCTTCGAGCTTGGCGATCATCTGCTCCACCGGCCCGCCGGGGGCGGCCTGGATGATCACAAAGTTGATCAGCAAAATGCCGAGCAAGGTCGGGATGATCAGCAGCAGTCGCCGAAAAATATACGCCAGCATCTGATTACTCCGTGCCCGCAGGGTCGGCTTGCAGTTTGGTTTCGACTTCTACCGCAGGTTTGGCATCGGGCTTGACCCACCAGGTGTTAATGCCGATGTCGTACTTGGGGGAGATTTTCGGATGACCGATGTGGTTCCAGTACGCCACGCGCCAGGTTTTGATGTGCCAGTTGGGGATCACGTAATAGCCCCATTGCAGCACGCGGTCCAGCGCGCGTGCATGGGCCACCAGACTTTTGCGCGAATCGGCGTTGATCAATTGCTCGACCAACTGGTCCACCACCGGGTCTTTGAGGCCCATGGAGTTGCGGCTGCCGGGTTTGTCGGCGGCAGCGGACATCCAGAACTCGCGTTGCTCGTTGCCCGGCGAGTTGGACTGAGGGAAGCTGCCGACGATCATGTCGAAGTCCCGTGAACGCACGCGGTTGATGTACTGCGAGACGTCGACCCGGCGGATCACCAGGTCAATCCCCAAGTCGCTCATGTTGCGCTTGAACGGCAGCAGCACCCGCTCGAATTCGGTCTGGGCCAACAGGAACTCGATGGTCACTGGTTTGCCATTGGGGTCGACCATCTTGTCATCGACGATCCGCCAGCCCGCCTCTTGCAGCAGTTGATAAGCTTTGCGCTGTTGGGCGCGGATCATGCCGCTGGCGTCGGTCACCGGGTTCTGGAACGCCTCGCTGAATACCTGCTCGGGAATCTTGCCGCGGAACGGATTCAAAATTTCAAGCTGATTGGCGTCCGGCAGACCGCTGGCAGCCATTTCCGAGTTCTCGAAGTAACTGCGGGTGCGCGCGTAGGCGCCGTTGAACAGTTGCTTGTTGGTCCATTCGAAATCCAGCAACAGGGTCAGGGCCTGGCGCACGCGCACATCCTGGAACACCGGGCGGCGCAGGTTGAATACAAAGCCTTGCATGCCGGTGGGGTTGCCGTTGGGGATCTGCTCCTTGATCAACCGGCCCTCGGTGACGGCCGGAATGTTGTAGGCGTTGGCCCAGTTCTTTGCTGCCATTTCGAGCCAGTAATCGAACTGCCCGGCCTTGAGTGCTTCCAGGGCCACGGTGTTGTCGCGGTAGTAGTCGGTGGTCATCACGTCGAAGTTGTAGAACCCGCGATTCGCCGGCAGGTCCTTGGCCCAGTAATCCTTGACCCGTTCATAGCGCACCGAACGCCCGGCCTTGACTTCGCTGACCTTGTACGGGCCGCTGCCCAACGGCATTTCCAGGTTGCCCTTGGTGAAATCGCGCGTCGCCCACCAATGCTTGGGCAACACCGGCAACTGGCCGAGGATCAGCGGCAACTCACGGTTGTTGTTGTTGTGTTTGAACTTGAACAGCACCGTCAGCGGATCTTCAGCGACCACTTCCTCGACATCGCTGTAGTAACCGCGGAACAGCGGCGCGCCGTCCTTGATCAGGGTCTGGAAGCTGAACACCACGTCCTCGGCGCGCATCGGATGCCCGTCGTGGAAGCGCGCTTCGGGGCGCAGGTAGAAACGCACCCAGCTGTTGTCCGGGGATTTTTCGATCTTGCCGGCGACCAGGCCGTACTCGGTGAACGGTTCATCCAGGCCCTGTTTGGCCAGGGTGTCGTAGATCATGCTGATGTCGTCGGCCGCGACACCCTTGTTAATGAAGGGATTAAGGCTGTCAAAGCCGCCGAAACCGGCCTGACGGAAGATCCCGCCCTTGGGCGCGTCGGGGTTCACGTAATCGAAATGTTTGAAATCGGCCGGGTATTTCGGCGGCTCGTTGTACAGGGTCAGGGCATGTTGCGGGGCGGCGCAGGCCAGCCCGGCGAACAACAGGCCGCTGGCCTGCAAGAGCAGGGCGCGTACGGGTTTCATCGATCTTTCTCCGAAGATTTCAGCCACCACGCGCTCAGGCCCAACGTGTAGGGCGGCGTAGTGACGAAGGCGAACCGGTTGCGGTAGGCCAGGCGGTGATAATTGAGGTACCAGTTGGGAATGATGTAGTGCTGCCACAGCAACACCCGGTCCAGGGCCTTGCCGGCGGCGACCTGTTCATCGCGGGTCTGGGCGGCGAGCAATTGTTCGAGTAAATGGTCGACCACCGGATTGGCGATGCCCGCGTAGTTTTTGCTGCCCTTGACCCCGACCTGGCTGGAATGGAAGTACTGCCATTGTTCCAGGCCTGGACTGAGCGTCTGGTTGAGGGTCATCAGGATCATGTCGAAATCGAACTGATCAAGGCGTTGCTTGTACTGGGCGCGATCGACTGTGCGCAGCCGAGCGTCGATGCCGATGCTGGCGAGGTTTTCGACGTAAGGCTGAAGGATGCGTTCCAGGTTCGGATTGACCAGCAGAATCTCCAATCGCAACGGTTGCCCAGCGGCATTCTGAACGTGCTGGCCGCTGAGCTTCCAGCCGGCCTCCGCGAGCAGGCCCAGGGCCTTGCGCATGGTTTCCCGGGGAATGCCGCGCCCTTGGGTCTGCGGCAGGCTGAACGGCTCGGTGAAGAGCTTGGCGGGCAATTGCTCGCGATACGGCTTGAGCATCAGCCATTCATGGCCGACCGGAAGGCCCGTCGCGGAGAACTCGCTGTTGGGGTAGTAGCTCATGGCGCGTTTATAGGCGCCGCTGAACAGCGTGCGGTTGGTCCACTCGAAGTCGAACATCAGGCCCAGCGCTTCACGGACTTTGGTCTCGGAGAAGGTCGGGCGTCGGGAGTTCATGAACAGACCCTGGCTCTGGGTCGGGATCTGATGCGGGATTTGCGCCTTGATGACGTCTGCGCGGCGCACTGCCGGGAAGCTGTAGCCGTTTTCCCAGTTCTTCGCCTGGTGCTCGATATAGATGTCGAATTCGCCGGCCTTGAAGGCTTCGAAGGCGACGTCACTGTCGCGGTAGAACTCGACTTCCATGCGATCGAAGTTGTACTTGCCGCGATTGACCGGCAGGTCCTTGCCCCAATAATCCTTGACTCGTTCGAAAATAATCCGCCGTCCTGGCTCTGCCGAAGTGATGCGATAAGGCCCGCTGCCCAGTGGCGCTTCGAAGGTGGTGGCCTTGAAGTCACGACCTTTCCAGTAATGCTGGGGCAGCACCGGCAATTCACCCAGGCGAAGGATCAGCAACGGATTGCCGGCGCGCTTGAAGACGAAACGAATGCGCTGCGGATTGAGGATGTCGACCCGCGACACTTCCTGAAGGTTGGTGCGGTATTGCGGGTGGCCTTCCTTGAGCAGCAAGCGGTAGGAAAACGCCACGTCATAGGCGGTAATCGGTGTGCCGTCGTGGAAACGCGCTTCGGGGCGCAGGTTGAACACCACCCAGCTACGGTCCTCGCTGTACTCCACCGATTGGGCGATCAGGCCATAGCTGGAGGTCGGCTCATCGCCGGACGGCGCGTACTGGCCGGTGCCGACCATCAACGGTTCGTTGAGCTCGTTGATGCCGTATTGCAGGAAATTCGGTGTGGAAACCGGACTTGAACCCTTGAAGGTGTAGGGATTGAGCGTATCGAAGGTGCCAAACGCCATCACCCGCAACGTACCGCCCTTGGGCGCTTGCGGGTTGACCCAGTCGAAGTGGGTAAATCTGGCCGGGTACTTGAGCGTGCCGAACTGCGCATAACCATGGCTTTCGCTGATCGTCGCGCTTGCGGGGGAGCTCAAGGCCAGGCTGATCAGGAGCAGGAGGAGGGGACGCTTCAAGTCAGGGATCCGATCCAGGCGGCTTGGGCTTTGTGGCTCGTACAGTAACAGCTTGTATCGACAGGAAAAAGACGGGTGCTGAAAGCGGTGTTGGGGCGTAAAAAAAGATCGCAGCCAGCGGCAGCTCCAACCTGCGTTTACATTCGTAGGAGCTGCCGAAGGCTGCGATCTTTTTGGGTTTCACATCAATCAGCGCGGGGAAGCCACCGTCAGCATCTGACCCGGCTTCAGCGCCTGGCCAACACGCGGGTTCCAGCGCTTGAGGTGCTGCATTTCGACGTTGAAACGCTTGGCTACCATGTACAGCGAGTCGCCTTGTTTGACCTTGTACTGGGTCTGCGGCTTCTGTTTGTCAGCTTTACTGTTTGCTTTGCTGTTCGCCGCCACGACGGTGTTGACCCGACCGCTGCTGCGCTTCGTGGTGTCCTGCATGACCAGTGTCTGGCCGACCTTGAGGTTCTTGCCGGTCAGCTTGTTCCAGCGCTGCAGGTCCTTGATGTCGACCTTGTTGGCCTTGGCGATGGTACCGAGGTTGTCGCCGCGTTTAACGCGATAAGCGCGTTTGAGACTGGCGAGTTCGGAGTCGTCCGAGCCTTCGAATACCGGCTTGAGCGGCTTCTTGCTGATCAACTCTTCAGGACGCATGGTCGACAGGCTGGCCGTCAGCAGTTGCGCCTTGGACGTTGGCACCAGCAAATGCTGGGGGCCATCGATGGTGGTGCGCTGCTTGAAGGCCGGGTTGAGCTGGAACAGTTCGTCTTCGTCGATGTTAGCCACCGCGGCGACCTTGGACAGGTCCATGCGCTGGTTGATTTCGACGACCTGGAAGTACGGTTCGTTGGCGATCGGGTTCAGGTTCACGCCGTAGGCTTCAGGTGCCAGCACCACTTGCGACAGGGCCAGCAGCTTTGGCACGTAGGCCTGGGTTTCGGCCGGCAGCGGCAGGTTCCAGTAATCGGTCGGCAAGCCGAGCTTTTCGTTGCGCTCGATGGCCCGGCTGACCGTGCCTTCGCCGGCGTTGTACGCCGCCAGGGCCAGTAGCCAGTCGCCGTTGAACATGTCGTGCAGGCGGGTCAGGTAATCCATGGCCGCGGTGGTCGACGCGGTGATATCGCGACGGCCATCATAGAAACGGGTTTGACGCAGGTTGAAGTAACGCCCGGTGGAGGGGATGAATTGCCACAAGCCAACCGCGTTGGCCCGGGAATAGGCCATCGGGTTGTAGGCGCTTTCAATCACCGGCAACAGCGCCAGTTCCAGCGGCATGTTGCGCTCTTCAAGGCGTTCGACGATGTAGTGAATGTAGAGGCTGCCGCGTTCGCCGGCGTTTTCGAGGAAGGACGGGTTGCTGGCGAACCACAGGCGCTGTTGCTCGATGCGCGGGTTGACGCCCAGGTTGTCCTGCAACTGGAAGCCCTGGCGCATGCGCTCCCAGACATCCTGTGGAATTTGTGGAGTCGGTTTTTCGCTGAGCCAGATAGGCTTCTGCTTGGCTCGCGCCGCAATGTTCGGAGTGTGTGTCGCTTCGGTCTGCGGCACATGGCTTGAGCAGCCCGCCAGAGTGGCGGACACAGCCACCGCGATGGCTTGAGCCAAGCGGGTCAATGCGTCTGAATTGATGGCTTTGCGAATAGATGACGACATTGGCTGGAAGTAAGTTCCGGGCAAAAATGTCGGGCGATTCTAGAAAGCGCACCCCCTGCGGTCAACCATTCAGAATTTTTGTACCAGCGTGATGGCTATTTAGAACTTATCTTTCCAAGCACGCAGAGCAGCAAAAACCGCACTCGGAGCACGGTTTTGGGTTCCATTCCGTTCGTCCACTTTTTCTTTAACGGATGTTTCGTCGACACGTAAAAACGGGTTGGTAAGCTTTTCAAGCGCCAGAGTAGAGGGCAGCGTCATGATTCCGGCTTCACGTTGTTCGGTGACTTTTTCCAGACGTGCGGTGGTGTCCGGATTGCCTGGTTCGACCGCTGCGGCAAACTTCAGGTTGCTCAGGGTGTATTCGTGAGTGCAGTAGACCAGCGTATCCTCAGGCAGCGCGGCAAGGCGGGTCAGAGAGGTATGCATTTGCTCCGGCGTGCCTTCGAACAAGCGCCCGCAACCGGCGGCAAACAGGGTGTCACCGCAGAACAGCAAACCATGATGGTAATAGGCGATATGCCCCAAGGTATGGCCGGGGACGGCAAAGACATCAAAGTCCCAGCCCAGCACGCTGACGCGGTCGTTGTCCTTGAGGGCCACGTCCCGGAGCGGGATGGTTTCGCTGGCCGGACCGTAGACTGTCGCGTCTGTCGCTTTTTTCAGCTGCTCGACGCCGCCGACGTGGTCATGATGATGGTGAGTGATCAAAATATCACTCAACACCCAACCCGGATGCGCTGCGAGCCAGGCCTGCACCGGCGCGGCATCGCCCGGATCGACCACCGCGCAGCGCTGGGTGCGGTGGTCTTGTAACAACCAGATGTAGTTGTCGGTGAAGGCGGGCAGGGCACTGATCTGTATCATCGTCGGATTCGCCAAGCGGAAAACAATGGCGCATCTTAGAACTTCCTGGCGCGTTGGAGAATGCAATGACCGATAAAGCGTTCGCTCAGGCTGATCCTGAGTGGCTGACATTGATCAGCGCGGCCCGTGAATGGCTGTCCGGCCCCATCGGGCAATTTCTGCTGGACGAAGAACGTCGCATGCTCGAAGACGAGTTGGGACGGTTCTTTGGTGGTTACCTGGTGCATTACGGCCCGTCGGCCCAGACGCCGCCGTCGGCGCCGCAAGTCCAGCGCAATGTGCGGCTCGGCGCGCCGTTGCCGGGTGTCGAGATCGTCTGCGAAGAGCAGGCGTGGCCTTTGAGCGAGCATGCCGCCGATGTGGTGGTGTTGCAGCATGGGCTGGATTTCTGCCTGTCACCCCACGGTTTGCTGCGTGAAGCGGCGAGCAGCGTGCGGCCCGGCGGGCATCTGCTGATCGTCGGGATCAACCCCTGGAGCACCTGGGGCTTGCGTCACGTTTTTGCTCACGACGCCTTGCGCAAGGCTCGCTGCATCTCCCCGTCGCGAGTCGGTGACTGGCTGAACCTGCTGGGTTTCGCGCTGGAGAAACGCCGCTTCGGGTGCTATCGTCCGCCGCTTGCGTCACCCGCCTGGCAGGCTCGCCTGGCCGGTTGGGAGCGCAAGGCCGGTGACTGGCAACTGTCGGGTGGCGGCTTCTATTTATTGGTTGCGCGCAAGATCGTGGTGGGCCTGCGGCCCGTCCGTCAGGAGCGGCGCGAACCGATGGGCAAGCTGATTCCATTGCCGATGGCCAAGGTCAACCGTCGCCGCATCGATCCGTAATACACTTTTTATTTTCCCGGCCGGGTTTGCCCCAGCCTCGGGCATCGTCGATCACCGATCGGCGAGCCACCGCATTTTCTGGATAGATTGGCATGAGCGATAGCGTAGAACTCTTCACTGACGGCGCCTGTAAAGGCAATCCTGGCCCTGGCGGCTGGGGCGCGTTGCTGGTGTGCAAGGGCATTGAAAAAGAACTGTGGGGCGGCGAAGCCAACACCACCAACAACCGCATGGAGCTGATGGGCGCGATCCGTGGTCTTGAAGAACTCAAGCGCTCCTGCGACGTGCTGCTGGTCACCGACTCGCAGTACGTGATGAAAGGCATCAACGAGTGGATGGACAACTGGAAGAAGCGCGGCTGGAAAACCGCTGCGAAAGAACCGGTGAAAAACGCTGATCTGTGGAAGTTGCTGGATGAGCAGGTCAATCGCCACAACGTCACCTGGAAATGGGTGCGCGGGCACATTGGCCATCACGGCAACGAACGCGCTGACCAATTGGCCAATCGCGGCGTGGATGAAGTGCGCGGTTACAAACAGGCTTAATCCCTGTGGGAGCCGAGCTTGCTCGCGATGAACGATGACGCGGTGTTCCTGAAAGACCGTATCGCCTGCATCGCGAGCAAGCTCGGCTCCTACAAGACCTTCACAGCATCAAGATCGCAGTGGCCAGTTGTTGGTCTGAGTACTGATCCGTTACCTCCCCACGAATCCGCACAAACGCCGCTTCAATCCGCACCCCGCGAATCTCCCCGTCACTGGCCACAAACGCCGCCGCATCATCCTTCGCCGCCAACACAATCTTGTCGTCGCTGAACGACCCGCTGGTGCCCTTGGTCGAGCTCAACGTCAAACTCACCGTCACATCTGTGCTGATCACGAAACTGGTGGCCTGGGCGCCCGTACCCAGCAGGCAGGTACTCAATAATAGAAACCGTGCGGTCTTCATGACGAAATCAAACCCATAGGAAACAAGCACCGCACGCTAACAAGCCGTTCTGCTCCAGACTTTATGAACTTTGCTAATGATTGTTAAAAACTGCATGAACGCCAGTCATTTACCTGTGCGCGCGCCTGATCCCGCGGGCGTGTTAACATCGCCGCTTTTGCACGAATGACCCGTTGAGAGCTGAGCACTGATGGCCACCAGATCCGTTGTACTCGATACCGAAACCACCGGCATGCCGGTGACCGACGGCCACCGGATTATCGAAATCGGTTGTGTCGAGTTGATCGGTCGGCGCCTGACGGGCCGGCATTTCCACGTTTACCTGCAACCGGACCGTGAGAGTGATGAAGGCGCTATTGGCGTCCACGGCATCACCAACGAATTTTTGGTCGGCAAGCCGCGCTTCACTGAAGTGGCCGATGAATTCTTTGAATTCATCAAGGGTGCGCAGCTGATCATCCATAACGCGGCGTTCGACGTTGGCTTCATCAACAACGAATTCGCCCTGATGGGCCAGCACGATCGTGCGGACATCACGCAGCACTGCTCGATCCTCGACACCCTGATGATGGCCAGGGAACGTCACCCGGGGCAGCGCAACAGCCTCGACGCCTTGTGCAAACGCTATGGCGTCGACAACTCCGGTCGTGAACTGCACGGCGCCTTGCTCGACTCCGAGATCCTCGCCGACGTTTACCTGACCATGACGGGCGGCCAGACCAGCCTGTCCCTGGCCGGTAATGCTTCCGACGGCAACGGTTCCGGGGAAGGTGCGGACAATTCCGCCACCGAGATCCGCCGCCTGCCGGTCGATCGTCAACCGACGCGTATCATCCGTGCCAGCGAAGATGACCTGGCCCAACACGTGGCACGCCTGGAAGCCATCGCCAAATCGGCTGGCGCCCCGTCGCTGTGGCAGCAACTGGCCGAGGCCAAGGCTCAGGCGTAGGCCCTTCGAAAAAGATCGCAGCCTCGTTTCACTCGACAGCTCCTACAGGGTTACGCATTCCGTTGTTGGAGCTGTCGAGTGAAACGAGGCTGCGATCTTTTGATCTTTATAAAGCGTGCCGCGCCCGATGACCCATTTCAGTGCATGACACTCGCCACATCCGCCTCAACCCTCTACCCTGAGGTGATTGGCGGACCACGGTCTGCCGCCTCAGGACACTGAGCCTCATGTATAAAGATTTGAAATTCCCGGTCCTGATCGTCCATCGCGACATCAAGGCCGACACCGTCGCCGGTGATCGCGTGCGTGGCATCGCCCGGGAGCTGGAGCAGGAAGGCTTCAGCATTGTCTCGGCGGTGGATTACACCGAAGGGCGTCTGGTTGCCTCGACCCATCACGGTCTTTCCTGCATGTTGATTGCAGCCGAAGACGCCAGCACTCACTCTCATCTATTGCACAACATGGCCGAGCTGATTGGCCTGGCGCGGGTGCGTGCGCCCGACTTGCCGATCTTCGCGCTGGGTGAGCAGGTGACCCTGGAAAACGCTCCGGCCGACGCCATGGCCGAACTCAATCAGCTGCGCGGGATTCTTTATCTGTTCGAAGACACCGTGCCTTTTCTGGCCAGACAGGTTGCTCGAGCGGCACGCAAATATCTGGATGGTCTGCTGCCGCCGTTTTTCAAAGCGCTGGTGCAGCACACGGCTGACTCGAATTATTCCTGGCACACGCCCGGCCATGGCGGCGGCGTGGCGTACCACAAGAGCCCGGTGGGTCAGGCGTTTCACCAGTTCTTCGGGGAAAATACCCTGCGTTCCGATTTGTCGGTGTCGGTGCCCGAATTGGGCTCTTTGCTCGATCACACCGGTCCGCTGGCAGAAGCCGAGGCCCGTGCTGCCCGCAATTTCGGCGCCGATCACACTTTCTTTGTGATCAATGGCACCTCGACCGCCAACAAAATCGTCTGGCATTCGATGGTCGCTCGCGATGACTTGGTGTTGGTGGATCGCAACTGCCACAAGTCGATATTGCACTCGATCATCATGACCGGCGCCATTCCGCTGTACCTGTGCCCGGAGCGCAATGAGCTGGGGATCATCGGCCCGATTCCCTTGAGCGAATTCAGCCGCGAATCGATTCAGGCCAAGATTGACGCCAGCCCACTGACCAAGGGCCGGGCGCCCAAGGTCAAGTTGGCGGTGGTGACCAATTCGACGTACGACGGCCTCTGCTACAACGCTGAGCTGATCAAGCAGCAGTTGGGCAACAGCGTCGAGGTCTTGCACTTCGATGAGGCCTGGTACGCCTACGCGGCGTTTCACGAGTTCTTCGCCGGGCGTTACGGCATGGGCACTTCCCGCAGTGACGATGGC
>NZ_JBBWCB010000115.1:0-17037 GCF_039888995.1 Pseudomonas rossensis
ATCTCCTTGTACGGTGACGGGCACAGCGGCATGCCGTGCTGGAAGCGGTCGATCAGTTGGCGGCTGAGCAGTTCAAGGTCCATTTCAATACCCCATTTTTTGCGCGCGACTGCTGAAGAAGATGCCGCTCGGCGCGGAGGCTGGCAGGGTGCTCAGCAGCTTCAGGCGGTACGGCTCCCAGATTTGAACCTGATTGCCGTCGCGTAACGACAGCCACAATTGGTCACCGCGTGCGGTGAATTCCATGTGCAGCACCCCCGGTCCCGGGTGCAGATCGGCGACCACGGCATGGGTTTCGGTGTCGATGACCTGAACCCGATCGTTGTCCGGGTAGGCGAAATTGACCCATAGCTGCCGACCGTCCGGGCGCGACGTGACGAACACCGGCTGACCAGCGACCGGGATCACCGCGGTCTGTTGCCAGGTACGTGAATCCATCACCAATACCTGGTGACGACCCACCGCGGGCACGAAGGCCTGGTTGTCGGCGACAGCCCAGCCTTCCAGGTGCGGCATTTTGTAGACGGGGAGTTTCGCCTGGCCGCGTCCGTAATCGCCGAGTACCCGCTGCACACCGCGCTCTGGATGCCAGAGGTCGAGTTGGGCCATGCCGTCCTCACCGAACAGGCCGGCCATGTAATAGCGGCCATCAGGGGTAATCAGGGCATCGTAGGGTTGCTGGCCGATGCCGGTGAAGCGGTTGATCTGCGGTGTGCTGCCCTGACTGAAATCGGCGGTCCAGATCTCGCCGGTATCGAACAGGCTGAAGACAAAACGTTGCCCCGGCGCGTCGACCAGGCCGACTACACGGGAGCGCTTGGTGCCATCGGCCAGGGGCGTGGCCGGAATATCGGCCACCAGTTGCAGGGTGTCGGCATCGAACACCTTGACCCCACCGGGCACGTAGTTGGACACCGCGATCAACTTGCCGTCCTGACTGATGGCGCCGCCAATGCTGTTGCCGCCCTGGATGACGCGATGATCGATACGCCGGGTCAGCAAATCGATTTTGCTCAACCCGCCGTCGCGCCCGAACACATAGGCATAGCGCTGATCCCGTGAGAACACCACCGAGGCATGGGACAGGTCGCCGAAACCCTTGAGTCGGGCCAGCGCGGTGTGGGTGTCGCTTTCGATGATTTGCACGCTACCGGTGGCGCGCTCCACGACCACGCCCAAATCGCCGGTGCCACGCAACGGTGGCTGAACGCAAGCGGACAACAACAGCCCGGTCGCCGCTGACAGCAGGATTGAACGGATCATGGTGCGGGATATCCCTGGAGAAGAAGATCGACCAACCAACGGATGTCGTCGGGGCTGAGCAATGGGGCCCAACCGGGCATCGCGGTGCCGGGCCGGCCTTGGGTGACGGTGGCAATCAGGCTGTCCCGTGATTTGCCGGCCAGCGCTGCGCGCGTCAGTTCGGGGCCCAGCCCGCCGGTAAGGTGCAGCCCATGGCAGGCGCCGCAGTCCTGGGTCAGCAGGTGTTCGAGTTGCACCTGACGCTGGGCGTCCGGCGCCGCAACCGCAGTTGCGCAAATGAGGAGGAGGGCCGCCAGAATCACAGCGTGTCGATAAATCATCTTGACGCCCTCCAGGCGGTTATTTGAGTGTCAGTACCCAGGTCGCGAGAATTTTTGCTTCTTCATCCGTTACCGGGTTGGCCGGCATGGGCATCGGGCCCCAATTGCCTTGTGTGCCGTTCTTGATGTGGCCGGCCAGGGTGTCTGCGGCTCCGGCCACGCCAGCGTTCTTGGCGGCTACATCCTTGAGTGCGGGGCCGACCAGCTTGGTGTCAATGGAGTGGCAGGCTGCGCAGGGTTTGCTCTTGAACAGCTCCAGCGCGTCTTGGGCCATGGCCGGCTGCACACTCAGCGCAGCGGTCAGGGCGAACAGTGAGAACAGAGTATTTTTCATGGTGTTTCCTTGCATTGATGGAGCTCAATAGATGTCATGTTGGGTGTTGTAGACGTTGAACTTCCCGGTGGGTGTGATCAGTCGTTTGTCCTTGATGACTGACTTGAGCTTCAGTGTTTTGTCGTCGATCACCACCAGCGCCGACTCGTCTGCCTGGCCGCTCCAGACGGAGAACCAGACTTCATCGCCGGCCTTGTTGTATTCCGGTTGCACGACGCGCATGGCGCCTTGCTTGATGCCGGCGTATTCAGCGATGGGCAACACGGTGTAGCCGGCGTCGAGTTTGTCGAGGTTGAACACCGCCACTGACTGACTGAGTTTGGTATCCGGGTTGAGGGTGGTGTCGACGTACAGGTGGCGAGAGTTGGGATGGGTTTTGATAAACAGCGATCCGCCGCCCTGGCCCTTGAGTGAGGCGACCTGCTTCCAGGCGTATTGCGGGTGTTTGGTCGGGTCGGTGCCGATCAGCGAGATGCCGTCATCACCCAAATGGCTGGTGGCCCAGACCGGGCCGTAGGTCGGGTGGTTGAAGTTGGCGCCGCGACCCGGGTGAGGGGTTTTACCGACGTCCACCAGCGCGGTCAACTTGCGCTCCTTGGAGTCGATCACGGCAACCTTGTTGGAGTTGTTGGCTGCGGTCATGAAGTAGCGGTGTGTGCTGTCCCAGCCACCGTCATGCAGGAAAGGCGCGGCGTCGATGTAGGTGACGGTGAGGTTTTTGATGTCCTGGTAGTTGACCAGCATGACCTTGCCGGTTTCCTTGACGTTGACGATGAACTCCGGCCATTCGTGGGAGGCGATGATCGCCGCGACCCGGGGTTCCGGGTGATATTCCTGCTTATCGACGGTCATGCCGCGGGTCGAAACGATCTGTTTCGGCTCCAGGGTTTCGCCATCCATGATGGTGAATTGCGGCGGCCAATAAGAACCGGCGATGGTGTATTTATCTTCGTAGCCCTTGAACTTGGAGGTCTCGACCGAGCGCGCCTCGATGCCCACTTTGACTTCGGCGACCTTGGTCGGCTCGACCGGCCACAGGTCGATCATCTCGATCCGCGCGTCTCGACCAATCACCAGCAGGTAGCGACCCGAGGCAGAGATCCGCGAGATGTGCACCGCGTAACCGGTCTCGATGAGTTTGACGATTTTCTTGCTGTCCCCATCGATCAGGGCAATTTTGCCGTCATCGCGCAACGTCACCGAAAACAGGTTCGGCAAGTTGAGTTTGCTCAACTGTTTCTTCGGACGGTCCTCGGGTTTGACCAGCACTTTCCAGGTTTTCAGCGTCTCGGCCATGCCCCATTCCGGTGGCGTCGGCGGCGTGTGCTGAATGAACTTGGCCATGACCGTGATCTGATCCTTGGTCAGCGCATTGGACGTCCCCCAGTTCGGCATGCCCGCCGGCGAACCGTAGGTAATCAAGGCCTCCAGGAATGGCTGCCCGCGAGACTGGGTGATGTCTGGCGTCAGTGGTTTGCCGGTGGCCCCTTTGCGCAGAACACCGTGGCAGCCTGCGCAGCGCTGGAAGTAGATTTCCTTGGATGAGTCGAACTCGGTCTGGCTCATGTCGGGAGCGCCGGCGGTTTTGACCATGGGCGGGTTGGCCGCGGCGGCGGGCTCTTCAGCGCTGGCGGCATGGCTCACCGCCAGGGCCAGTGATGAACACAATGTGGCGAGGGTCCGGGCAAACGTTTTTCTATTGCTGATCAGCATTCCATTTCTCCTCAGGCAAGACCTTTGCGATGTGCTGAAACGGCAGCGCAGAACGCAGGTTCTTAGTGCCGTGCAAGGCTATGCCCGAGCAGGCCATTGTTCGCTTGACGACGATCAAGTTTGCCGGCCATCTCACTTGCCAGGTTGTCGCAGGGGCCCGTAGCGTGTTCCTTGAATCCGCTTTTGGAACAGGCAGCCCATGGACCGTACCCAGTCTTGCGACCACCCGATCGAACCCTTCTACCAACCGCTGAATAATGAGGAGGCGCTGTTCGAACAAGCCTGGCGACACGGCATGCCGGTGCTGATCAAAGGCCCGACGGGGTGCGGCAAGACACGTTTCATCCAGCACATGGCCCATCGGCTGAAACTGCCGCTGTACACCGTGGCTTGCCACGATGATCTGAGCGCGGCCGACCTGATCGGCCGTCACCTGATCGGTGCCCAGGGCACCTGGTGGCAGGATGGACCGCTGACCCGCGCGGTGCGTGAAGGCGGCATCTGTTACCTCGACGAAGTGGTCGAGGCGCGCCAGGACACCGTGGTCGTACTGCATCCCCTGGCCGATGATCGTCGGGAGTTGTTCCTGGAACGTACCGGCGAAGTGCTGAAAGCACCGCCGTCATTCATGCTCGTGGTGTCTTACAACCCCGGTTACCAGAACCTGCTCAAAGGCATGAAACCCAGCACCCGGCAACGCTTCGTGGCGATGCGTTTCGGCTATCCGCCGGTGGCCGATGAGGAACGCATCGTTGCCCGGGAGGCTCAGGTGGACAACGCACTGGCGGCGCAAGTGGTGCGGCTGGGCCAGGCGCTGCGCCGGCTCGATCAACATGATCTGGAGGAGGTCGCCTCAACGCGACTGCTGATTTTTACCGCGCGCATGATCCGCTCCGGCATGAGCCCGCGTGAGGCCTGCATGGCCTGCCTGGCCGAGCCGCTGAGCGATGATCCGCTGACCGTGGCCGCGCTGATGGACGTGGTTGATGTCCACTTCGGCTGAGTCCACGGGCGTCACGCGCCGTTACTTGCCGGGCGATCTGGCGATGTGGTTTTTCATTCTCGCCGAGCTGTCGGTGTTCGCCATCCTGATCCTGGCGTTCGCCGTGACCCAGGCGCTCAAGCCGCAGATGTTCAGTGAAAGCCGTCTATTGTTGAACACCTCAACCGGCTTGGCGATGACCCTTAGCCTGCTCACCGCGGGGCTGTTCGCCGCGCTGGCGCAGGAGCACGTCAGGCGCTCACGATCCCGGCACGGCGCCGTCTTCCTGTTGATGGCGTTGCTCGCCGCCAGTGTCTACGTGGTGTTGAAACTCACGGAATACCGGCACTTGCTGGCCTCGGGGCTGGGCATGGAGCACAACACCTTTTTCACGTTGTACTGGATTCTCACCGGGTTTCATTTTCTCCACGTATTACTCGGCATGGTCATTCTCGGATGGCTGGCCGAGCGCTGTCGCCGTGGCCTGTACGACGCCAACACGCGCAGCGGGTTTGAATCCGGCGTGCTCTATTGGCACATGGTCGATCTGATCTGGGTCATGCTGTTTCCGCTGGTCTATGTGCTGAATTGACGAGGTTCTCATGTCTGTTTCCAGGGTTTTGCTCGTCTGTTGGGCGGCGCTCGCGACGTTAAGCGTGTGCACCGTGGTGCTGGCGCAGGCCGGGGCGACGTGGTTGCTGTCAATTGCCATCTTGCTGGTGGCGGTCGGCAAGGCGCGGCTGATCACCGATGGCTTCATGGAAATGCGCCACGCACCGCAACTGTGGCGCAGCTTGATGTTGAGCTGGGCGTTGGTGTTGGCGGCCGTTGTGGGGCTGACACTGATTTTGTTCCGTTAAGCGATCCCTGTAGCAGCTGGCGAAGCCTGCGTTCGGCTGCGCAGCAGTCGTAAAATCAGGCACTGCGGTGTATCAGGTTCACCGAGGTGGCAGGGTTTGCGACTGCTGCGCAGCCGAACGCAGGCTTCGCCAGCTGCTACATGGACCGAGTTCGGTTCACGTGTAATACCCGACCAAAACCATCTGCCTTTCTTGATCGCCATCAAGCAGGTTTCAACCCTTCGCTTCCTATCATGGACGGGCCTAGCAAAGAGGAAGCGACCATGTCAGACACCTTCACCAAAGGCATGGCCAGGAACATCTACTTCGGGGGAAGCATTTTCTTCTTCCTGATATTCCTGGCTTTGACCTATCACACGGAACAGACCTTTCCAGAGCGCAGCAATGAAGCGCTGTTAACCGAATCAGTCGAGCGCGGCAAGTTGGTCTGGGAGCAAAACAATTGCATCGGCTGCCACACGCTGTTGGGCGAGGGCGCCTACTTCGCGCCTGAGCTGGGCAACGTGTTCCAGCGGCGCGGCGGGGAGGCGGGCTTCAAACCCTTCCTGCATGCCTGGATGAAAATGCAGCCACTGGGCGTACCGGGCCGGCGCGCGATGCCGCAGTTCAAGTTGAGTGACCAGGAGGTGGATGACATCGCCGAGTTCCTCAAATGGAGCTCGAAAATCAACACCAATGGCTGGCCGCCAAACAAGGAGGGCTAAGCGATGAGCATTGCTAATCCGCATCTGAAATTCGCCTCGCAATCCGTGGCCAAACCGTACTTCGTGTTTGCTCTGATCCTGTTTCTCGGTCAGATACTGTTCGGTTTGATCATGGGCCTGCAATACGTGGTAGGGGACTTTCTCTTTCCGATCATCCCCTTCAACGTGGCGCGGATGGTGCACACCAACCTGCTGATCGTCTGGATATTGTTCGGCTTTATGGGGGCTGCCTACTACCTGATTCCGGAAGAGGCCGACCGTGAACTGCACAGTCCGAAGCTGGCGATCATCCTGTTCTGGGTATTCGCCGCCGCGGGTGTGCTGACGATCCTCGGTTACCTGCTGGTGCCTTATGCCGGCCTGGCCAAGCTGACGCATAACGAGCTGCTACCGACCATGGGTCGGGAGTTCCTGGAGCAGCCGACCATCTCCAAGATGGGCATCGTGGTGGTCTGCCTGGGCTTTCTCTACAACATCGGCATGACCTTGCTCAAAGGGCGCAAGACCACCGTCAGCATGGTCATGATGACCGGGCTGATCGGGCTCGCGGTGTTCTTCCTGTTCTCCTTCTATAACCCAGGCAACCTCGCCCGCGACAAGTTCTACTGGTGGTGGGTGGTGCATCTTTGGGTAGAAGGCGTGTGGGAACTGATCATGGGCTCGATGCTGGCCTTCGTCCTGATCAAGATCACCGGTGTGGACCGGGAGGTCGTGGAAAAATGGCTCTACGTGATCATCGCCATGGCGCTGATAACGGGGATTATCGGTACCGGTCACCACTTCTTCTGGATCGGTGCGCCTGAGGTCTGGTTGTGGGTGGGGTCAATCTTCTCGGCACTCGAGCCGCTACCCTTCCTGGCGATGGTGATATTCGCCTTCAGCATGGTCAAGAACCGTCGCCGGGACCACCCGAACCGCGCCGCCACGCTGTGGGCCAAGGGCACCACGGTCACCGCGTTCTTCGGCGCTGGCGTCTGGGGGTTCCTGCATACCCTGGCACCGGTCAACTTCTACACCCACGGTTCGCAGTTAACGGCGGCTCACGGTCACCTGGCCTTCTACGGTGCTTACGCGATGATCGTGATGACCTTGATCAGCTATGCCATGCCGAAACTGCGAGGGCTCGGCGAGGCAGCGGACGAGCGTTCGCAGCAACTCGAGATCTGGGGCTTCTGGTTGATGACCCTGTCGATGGTCATGATCACGCTGCTGCTCACCGCTGCCGGTGTCGTGCAGATCTACCTGCAACGCTGGCCGGTGGATGGCGTCGCGTTACCGTTCATGGCCACTGTCGATCATCTGCAAGTGCTGTTCTGGGCTCGTCTGGGCGCCGGTCTCGGTTTCTTCGCAGGGCTGCTCTGCTACCTGTCGAGCTTCAAGCGGCGGGTGCCAGTGGGGATCACTGCGACTGCCGCCTCCGCTGTTCGTTCGTGAGTCAATAACACCCTGAAGGAGGACGGCCCGGCTGGTACAGCGGGCCGTTTCACATTGGTTTTCAGAGGAAAAAAACCATGGCCTTTACCGTCGAACTGGAAGAGTGGGTTGGCAGTGTCTGGCATCGCTTTATCACCCGCCGCGCCAGCCCGGATTTTCCCGAGGCCCGGGTCGAACTGATCCACCAGCAGCGACCGCTGGCGTTGTTGTTTCGCGCCATGGGTGGCGCCAATGGCGTCGGCGTGGAAGCCGCCAGCGACCGCGATCTGCTGTTGCGACGCAACGTGCTGCAGCAGATCGCCGGCACCTGCAAGCAAGTGCCCTTGGCGTGGTGCGACGAGGCGAACCTTCGTCTGCCGTCGAGCCTCGCGGTGTTCCCTGAAGTTGCATTGAACGAGGAGCTCTATCGTTGGCTCGCGTTGCTGGCGGCCCAGGCCGGGCAGATGCGTCATTGGGGGCGAGACAATCAGCGCTGGACGCAACAGCTGTTGCGGCGCTATCCCGCGTTGCGTGCCCGGTACAAACGTTTGGTCGATGCCCATCTGCAATTGCGCCCGGATCCGGCAACATTGAACCCCGGCGAAGCGGCCCTGGAACGAGCGTTATGCCAGGCGCTGCGCGAGCCGGGCAGTGTCGAACATTTCCCTCGCAGCGAACGGGCCGCGTGGCCGCTGCCGCTGTGGTTGTACCCACCGCAAAACCTCGCCAGCCCGCAGGCGGCCGATCTCGGTGACGAGTCGGAAGAATCGCTGACGACTCCGCCCGGCGAACAGAAAGGCGCAAGCAAACGCGCCAAGCGGATCGATGAAGGCAGCCGCGACGGCGGGTTGTTAATCGTGCGCCTGGAGAACCTGTTCAGCTGGACCGAACACGTGGACCTGGATCGCTGGTCGGACGACAGCGAAAACCCTGACGCGGCCAGAGTCGCCGAGGACCTGGATGAATTGAGTCTGTCGCGCACCCGCCTGCGCAAGGGCGGTGGCCTCAAGCTGCACCTGGATTTGCCACCGGCCGATGTCGACGATATTCCCCTGGGTGAGGGCATCAAGTTGCCCGAGTGGGATTACCGCAAGCAGCAGATGCAGGACAGCTTCGTCAATCTGCAAATGATGGTGCCCCGCGACTGTGAGGCGCAGCCATTGCCGCCACGGCTGAAGGCCTCGGCGCACCGTCTGCGCCGCCAGTTCGAGCACCTGCGCAATGATCGCCAATGGTTACGCCAGCAACCTCAAGGGTCTGAACTGGACATGCAGGCCTGGCTGGATTTTCACGTTGAACGCGAGCATGGCCAATGTGCGGAACGGGGTCTGTTCATGGAACAACGGCAGTCGCGCCGCGACCTCGCGTGCCTGTTGCTGGCCGACGTTTCGATGTCCACCGACGCCCACTTGAACGATGAGCATCGGGTGATTGATGTCATCCGCGACAGTCTGCTGCTGTTCGGCGAAACCCTGTCGGTGTTGGGTGATGATTTCGCCCTGTACGGATTTTCCTCGCTGCGTCGTCAGCAAGTGCGCATGCAGGAACTCAAGTCCTTCACCCAGCGCTATGACGACAACACCCGCGGTCGCATTCAAGGGCTCAAACCGGGTTATTACACCCGCATGGGCGCCGCCATCCGCCACGCCACCCAACTGCTGGGCAAGAGCAAACGCCGCAGCAAACTGTTGCTGCTGCTCACGGATGGCAAACCGAATGATCTGGATCTGTATGAGGGCCGCTACGGCGTTGAAGACACCCGCGAAGCGGTGCTGGAGGCGCGGCGTCAGGGGTTGACGCCGTTCTGTATCACGATTGATCGCGAGGCCGGGGATTACCTGCCTTACATGTTCGGCGCCAATGGCTACACCTTGATCCGCCAGCCCGAGCAGTTACCCCTGCGCTTGCCGCAGTTGTATCGGCAGCTGACTCAGCCTTGATCGACACGATCCCTTGTCGCCTGCGCCCCTGTAGCAGCTGCCGAGCCTGCGAGGCTGCGTTCGGCTGCGAAGCAGTCGTAAATCCTAAATCCGCGGTTTAACTGACACACCGCGGTGACTGGTTTTACGACTGCTGCGCAGTCGAACGCAGCCTCGCAGGCTCGGCAGCTGCTACAGGGGAAATGTGTGGGGATCAGGCGTTGCGTGGCAGCCAGAAAAACATCGTCACGCAGAAGATCGTCAGGCCGATGCAGAACCACGTGAATCGGCGCAGCCGGCGTTCCCCCGCCTGTGCGGCGAATGCCGGCAGGGGCATGCCGCATTGGCGGCACTCGGGTTCTTGTGCGGGGTTGGCGTGCTGGCAATACAAACAGACGGGCATGTCACTCACTCGAACTGTTCCAGGCGCAGACGATCGAGAATGGCGATCTGGCGGCCGTCCTGGGTGATGATGTTTTCATCGATCAGGCGACGGATGATCCGCGAAAAGGTTTCCGGCTGGATCGACAGATGCCCGGCAATCAGTTGCTTGGCCATCGGCAGCTCGAATTGGCTGTCAACCGTTTGCTGGCGCACCAATTGCGTCAGCAGATAACGCACGACCCGGTGGGTGGCGTTTTTCAGGGACAGGGTTTCGATTTCGTTGACCCGTTGATGCAGGCGAACGCAGAGCTTGCCGAGCAGCGCAAAGGTCAGTCGGCTATTGCTCTGCAGCAGGCGCATGTAGGTGTTGTTGGATAATCGATAGAGCTGGGTGGGGCAGATCGCTTCGGCCGAGGCCACATAGTTCGGGGTGTCCATCAGCATCATCGCCTCGGCGAAGGTTTGCCGATCGCCGATCACCTCAAACACTTTTTCCTGACCATCCGGTGTCAGGCGGTAGATTTTCACCGCGCCGGCAATCACGAAATAGAACGAGTCTGCCGGCTCGCCCTGGCGGAACAGCGGTTCGCCCTTGTCGATGCTGAGCAGGTGGCTGGTACTCATCAATTCATCCAGCTGTTCTTCGTTCAACGGCTCGAACAAGTGATGACTGCGCAGAATCTGGTGATGGACGCGATGAAGCACCATAAGAATTCATCCTGAAGATTGAGGAGGGGATGGCGATCAAGTCAAACGAGGCCCAGCGAGACGCCGCTGGCCAACGCCAGAACCGAGGTCAACACCACAAACCAGGCCAGTGGCTGGATGACTTTTTTCATGACGACTCCTGGGGATCGAGAAGGATCAAGGTTTCTTTGATTGCTGAAAGCTTGAGCAAGACGCGGGCCATGCCTGAAGGCCTTTGTTTATTGGGGTTGTCAGAAAAGAGGGTAAAAAAGACCACGAGGTTTAGGGTTTAAATAACCATTAAAGGGTCATTTGTACCCTGAATGGATTTCATCGGCGGCACGCGAGGCTTGCTACCGGTGCGGATCGGCATCGGGGCACGCCCCTTGCACACTTGATCTGCGACAAAGGCAATTGATCGCCAATCCCCGATGATTGCCCCCGGACTTACTTCGACGCCTGCGGGTTGGCGTCAGGTCAGCAGCAAGGTAAAGGAGTGGCTTTATGCAAGTGCTCGACCGCCGTAAAGCGATGGCCATCGCGCCGTTGCTACGTTTGGCCTTTCGGCCATTTTTCCTCGCCGGCTGCCTGTTGGCGGTGCTGGCCATTCCGCTCTGGCTGGCCGCCTTCAGTGGTGCGCTTTCCGGCTGGCAGCCGGCGGGTGGCTGGTTGGGTTGGCATCGACACGAATTGTTGTTCGGGTTCGGCTTGGCAATCATCGCGGGTTTTCTGCTGACGGCGGTGCAGACCTGGACCGGTCGCCCCGGCCTCAGCGGGCGACCACTGGCGGCGTTGGCGCTGCTGTGGTTGTTGGCGCGCGTGGCCTGGCTGGTCAATGCACCGTGGCCGGTGCTCGCGGTGCTGGAATTGGCGTTCCCGCTGGCGGTGGCCGCGCTCATGGGGTTCACCTTGTGGAAGGTGCGGCAGACACGTAACTACCCGATTGCGGTGGTGCTGCTGTTGTTAGCGGCGGCCGACGGGTTGTCCCTATACGGTCTGGTCGAAGGTCATGAAGGCTGGCAGCGTCAAGGTGTGCTGACCGGCCTCTGGCTGGTGGCGGCGATGATGGGCTTGATCGGCGGGCGGGTCATTCCGTTCTTCATCCAGCGCGGCCTTGGCAAGGTCGAGGGCGTTACCCCTTGGCCGTGGCTGGATGGGATGCTGCTGATTGGCTCGCCGCTGGTGGCGTTGTTATATGCCGCGGGACCTGCGCTTGACCCCAATCTCTGGGTGGGCCTGTTGTTCGCCGTGTTGGCCGCTGGGCATCTGGTGCGTCTGGTTCGCTGGCATGATCGCGCCCTCTGGCGCGTGCCGTTGCTGTGGTCGTTGTACCTGGCGTATGCCTGGTTGGCGGTGGCCTGTCTCGCAATGGCGCTGTGGCATTTCGGTGCGCCGATTAACCCGAGTCTGGCGGTGCATTGCCTGACGATCGGCGCGATGGGCGGCCTGGTGTTGGCGATGATCGCGCGGGTCAGCCTGGGGCATACCGGCCGCGCGCTGGAGGCGCCATCGGGCATGACCCTGGCGTTCATTTTGCTCAACCTGGCGTGTCTGAGCCGGGTCGTGTTGATCCTGTTCTTTCCCCTGCCTGCGTTGTGGCTGGCCGGTCTGTGTTGGGCGCTGGCGTTTGCGCTGTACGCCTGGCGCTATGGGCCGATGCTGCTGCGGGCCCGGGTGGACGGTCATCCGGGCTAAGCAAGTGAACTGATGGAGGCTGCCGGTGCTATATCCCTTTTTGCTGGTCACCCACTTGCTGGCGGCGATTGCCTTCATCGGCACGCTGTTTTTCGAAGTGGTGATCTGGCACCGCGCTCGCCAGCAGTTGGCGGATACCGCGCAAACGACCGCAGATCAAGCGATCGCGGTGCGTTCACGCAAGGTGCTACATGGCGTGGTGTTGCTGTTGTATGGCGCCGGCATCAGCCTGGCGTGGCAACACCGTGGCGTATTGAGTCAGCCACTGGCCAGCAGTTTTGGCACGTTGCTGAGCCTGAAGATCATCCTGGCCCTGAGCATCATCGGCCATTACTTCCTGCTGGCGTACTGGCTGAAAAGCGCACGACTGACCACGACCCGCGCCAGCTGGATTCGCCGCAGCATCCTCGGGCACATGGTGTTGATCGTGATCCTGGCCAAGGCGATGTTCTATTGGCACGGTTGATCGCGCTGGAAAACCCGTAAACCCGTGGTGGCGCCATTCGCGAGCAGGCTCGCTCCCACATTGGAATATTGTCCCCTGTGGGAGCGAGCCTGCTCGCGAAAGCTGCGTCACTGGTTTTGTGTGACCGGCAATCGATCAGTGGCGCGGGGTCAAGGCATTAACAAACAACACGTTGTTCTCCAGATGGATGTGTTGCATCAGGTCATCACGAAACTCCAGCAGCCCACGATACAGGGCACGCCAGGTGTTACAGGCATCGGCCGGCGGGGTGATGTTGTTGGTCAGCGCGAGCAGCTTTTCGAGGGCTTCGCCATGTTGATCATGTTCAAAGCGCAGCACCTGGATCGGCGGGGCGGCCTGAGGGCCGATGCCCTGTTGCAGCATCGGGAACAGCACCTGTTCTTCCTTGAGCATGTGGCCTTCGAGTTCTTGTTGCATGTCGGTCAGCAGATCGGCCAGGCCGTTGGGGCAGCTGCTGCGCGCACCATGGACCTGCTCGACGCGACGGGCCAGGCGGATCAGTTCCGGCAGTTGCTCGCGATGGCGGGCGTGGTAGCGCGCCAGAAGGTGGGCGATCAACAGCTCCGACGGTTCGTTGCGCCAGTCGTGTTGGGTTTCGCCGGTGTCTTGCAGCCGGTGCAGCGCATCGGCGATCAGGACCGGGTCGAGGTCTTTGCCAGCGGCTGCTTCGCGCAGGCTTTTATGCCCGCCACAACAGAAGTCCAGTTTGAAGGTGTGAAAGATCCGCGTGGCGCCGGGAATGTCGCAGGCCAGTTGGCCGAGGCTTTGTTCCAGTAGGGTCAGGCTCATCAGGGGTTCCTTGTTTGGATTTCAACGGTTCCCCAGGCTCATTGCACCCGACATGCCATATTTAACGTATTGAAAAATATGGCTTAATTTTTAGTTGTGGTGATAGGCACCCGGACGCTTTAGGGTGAATCCAACCATAGAGGGTAATAACTACCATGCTGCGTGAAAGCCTGGCGGCCGACCTCATTGTCGAGTTGCCCAATGCTGTGCGGTTGCAACGACTGGTCCAGACCCTGCGCGAGTACTTCAACAGTGGCGCCGTGGGATTGCTGCGTCTGGATGAGGACAGCCTCAGGCCGGTCGCGACGGTGGGGCTGGTGCATGAAGCGTTGGGCCGCCGCTTTGTCATCGCCCAGCATCCGCGGCTGGCGGCGATCATGGCGTCGCGCGAACCCACCTGGTTCGAGCCCGACAGTCGCCTGCCGGATCCCTATGACGGCTTGCTCGACAATCACGCTGGCGAACCGATGCCCGTGCACGACTGCATGGGCGTGAGCCTGTACGTGGAGGGGCGGATCTGGGGCGCGATCACCCTCGATGCGCTGCACGCCGGGACCTTCGACAGCCGTGCGCGGGAAGAACTCAAGCGCTGCACCTTGCAGATCGAAGCTGCCGTGCGAGTCACCCGGCTTGAGCAGGAAAACCGCAGCCTGCGCTTGTCCCGCAGCGATATTCAAGACGTGCGCAGGCCAGCTGATGAAGGCGAAATCCTCGGGCAGAGTGAGGTGCTGCATCAGTTGCTCAATGAACTGGACGTTCTGGCCGATTCCGAGCTGCCGGTGTTGCTGTTGGGTGAGACTGGTGTCGGCAAAGAACTGTTCGCCCGGCGCTTGCATCGTCTGTCGCGCCGCAGCCATAAGCCTCTGGTGCAGGTCAATTGCGCCGCTTTGCCGGAGTCTTTGGCAGAGAGTGAATTGTTCGGCCATGTCAAAGGCGCGTTTTCCGGCGCCACCAGTGACCGTGCCGGACGTTTCGATGCGGCCAACGGTGGCACGCTGTTTCTCGACGAAGTCGGTGAGTTGCCATTGGCCGTGCAAGCGAAGCTGCTGCGCACCCTGCAAAACGGCGAGATCCAGCGCCTCGGCGCCGACAAACCGCTGCATGTCGATGTGCGAATCATCGCAGCGACCAACCGGCACCTGCCGGACAGCATCCGCGACGGCTTGTTTCGGGCCGATCTGTATCACCGGCTCTCGGTGTACCCGGTGCCGATTCCACCGCTGCGCGAGCGGGGTAACGATGTGTTGATGCTGGCCGGGCATTTCCTTGAGCTCAATCGGGCGCGGCTCGGTTTGCGCGGTTTGCGTCTGTCGCCGGCGGCCGAGCGAGCGCTGCTGACTTACAGCTGGCCGGGCAACGTGCGCGAGCTGGAGCATGTGATCAGCCGAGCCGCGTTGAAGCAGCTCAGTCGCGGCACGAGTCGCACGCTGATCATGACGCTGGAGCCCGAGATTCTGGACCTCGACAGTGCCATGGGCGGGCAGGGCGCGGTCGCCGAAAGTCCCCTGGACGTTACGGCTGATGAGCCGTTCCAGCCCCTGGGTGAAGCGGTCGACGATTACCAGCGCAAGAAAATTCTCCAGGCCTTGAGCCTGTCCGGGGAGAACTGGGCCAGCGCTGCGCGGATTCTGGAAGTCGATCCTAGCAATCTGCACAAACTGGCTCGGCGTCTGCGCCTCAAATAAGGCTGGGCATGCTCAGTGTTGATGGTGGTCAAGGTGCTGTTGCTCAGTGCATTGCACACTGGGCAGAACCTTTTTGGAGATCACCGTCATGCCCCTTTCCCTGGCACAGATGCGCCGCAACTACACCCTTTTTGGCCTGCAAGACGAGTCGGCGCTGGACGACCCGATGGCGATGTTCCGGCAATGGCTGCAACTGGCCCGCGATACCGAGCGCGCGCCTGTCGAAGCCAACAGCATGGTGTTGGCGACGGTCGACAGTGAAGGGCGTCCGCACTGCCGGGTCCTGCTGCTCAAGGGCTTGAGCGATGAAGGCTTCACCTTTTTCGGCAATTATCAGAGTGACAAGGGCCAGCAACTGGCCGCCAACCCGCATGCTGCCATGACCTTTTTCTGGCCGGGGCTGGAACGTCAGGTGCGTATCGAAGGCCAGGTCTCCAGGCTCGACCCGACGCTGTCGGATGCGTACTACGATTCCCGCTCACAGGACAGTCGCCTGGGCGCCTGGGCTTCACCGCAAAGCCGGCCGCTGGCCAATCGGGCCGAGCTTGAATCGCTGTTGATACAAACCACCCAACGTTTTGCCGGCAAGACCGTGCCGCGGCCCGAACATTGGGGCGGCTACTGCCTGCACCCTGAGCGTCTGGAGTTCTGGCAAGGCCGTGCCGACCGCTTGCATGATCGTCTCGATTACCGTTTGTGTGACGGTGTATGGCAACGAAATCGCCTGGCACCTTGAACAGATCGTGTAGCAATGGAGAACAATGTGGGAGCGAGCTTGCTCGCTCCCACAGGTTTTGTGTGGCCTGTACATTCTGCTTATGTCCCCGTGGAGGTACCTCCTTGGAGGAATAGGCTCGCTCGCCATTCCGGTTCAGGCTTTGTCACATACCCTCATTTACGGGAAGGCTTGGATATGGCCCATCTGGCGCAACGCACGTTTGAACCCCTGAACATCGCCGTGCTGACCATCAGCGATACGCGCACCTTTGACACAGACACCTCGGGGCAGACCCTGACGGATTTACTGCAAACGGCCGGGCATGTATTGATCGACCGTGATCTGGTCAAGGACGACATTTATCAGATCCGTGCAAAGGTTTCCCACTGGATCGCCGACCCCAAGGTGCAAGTGGTATTGATGACCGGCGGCACTGGTTTCACCGCGCGCGACAACACACCGCAAGCGGTCTTGCCGTTGCTGGACAAACACGTGGAAGGCTTCGGTGAACTGTTCCGTCAGGTGTCCCTGGCGGAAATCGGTATGTCCAGTCTGCAGTCACGGGCATTGGCCGGGATGAGCAACGGCGTGCTGGTGTGCTGCGTGCCGGGTTCGCCGGGCGCGTGTCGAACCGCCTGGAACCAGATCCTGCTCGAACAATTGGACAGCCGCACCGGCCCGTGCAATTTCGCCCCGCATTTGAAACCGCAAGCGCAACGGGTCATCGACGCCTGCGAGACACGCTCATGACCGGTCGGGTGTGTGACCTCGGCCACCTGATGCCGGTGGACGAGGCCATCAGCCGTCTGCTGGATCAGGCACCGTCGCCGCCCCTGGCGCAAAAGATCGGGCTGGATCAAGCCTTGGGGCGGGTGCTGGCGGCGGACATTCATTCCTCCGTCAACCTGCCGGCCTGGGACAACAGCGCCATGGACGGTTATGCCCTCAGGGCCGCTGACCTGCCACCGGACGGCGGCTATTTGTCGATTGGCGGACGAATTGCGGCGGGGGATCAGGCGTGCTCGCCCTTGCTCGCGCAGCAAGCCGTACAGATTTTTACCGGCGCGCCATTGCCGCCGGGTGC